>JAAYSR010000060.1 GCA_012518325.1 Bacillota bacterium | reverse complement strand
TTATTAAAATCAATTGCCGGCGGCCCAACCTAACAAGGTTTATCGATCTATACTCTCGAATTATTACTAAAAACAAAACTTAGGGAGGCAATGCTGATGCAAAGAGGTGTCAAGTGGACTCTGATCTTGCTCTGTATCCTACTGACGGGCTGCCTGGGTGTCAGCGGCACCCCGTACAGTGTCACCGGGAAGGTTGAGGTGCAGGGCGGAGGCAGACTGCCCCAAGATATAGTCGCCGTCTTCAAACCAGGGGGATCTGTTGCTGTAAACGAAGAGGGCTCCTTTGCCATGACGGGGTTGAAGGGCAAAGTAACGGTGACTCTGGAACTTCCAGAGGGATGGGGCTGTAAACCAGAAAGCATAATGATAGATGAAGCGAAAAGCGGTCAATCGCTTGACTTTACCGTCTATGATCAAAGCAAGTACCAAGGAGGAAGTGTCAAAGTAAGTTTCATCGCCGACTACGGCAGTGTCAAAGCGGCTGTAAACTCAAGGCCAAAGCATGCCTTTACTCCAGAAATTTACCGCGAGGAACTGCAGGATCCCGGCGAGAAAGTGGGCTCCTTCACCCCCTCCAAGTTTCTGGTCAACATTCAGGAGCTGAGGATCGTCCATCCAGACTACAGCGAAAGGCTCCTGATCCCTCCGGAAATTGCTGCCGATTCCCAGGGCGGCAGCCCCATACTGATCCACTTTGATCTGGCCAGAAGTGAGCGGGTAATCGATGCCAGCTATGTATTGAGCAAAGAGCGCTTTAACTTCAGTGCAGTGCAGATGCTCTGCTTTACAAAGGACAGAAGCGGCAGCGGCTGGTACGATCTGCCTCCCCTCTCTGAGATCCATGTGGATTTAGGGGAGAAGTATCAAGGTGTGGTTTTGCGAAACGAAGAACCGGATAAGGCCTACGGCACCGTCCATGTCTTCGAACTGGCGGGTCTGATCCCCCTGGAAAACAACCGGGATACAGAAGTAATGCAGCTGATCTTTGGCGATTATGTAGAAGACCCCTTTATCCTCAATCCAGACGGATCCTATCTCCACTTTCTGGATGACCATCCCTGGGAGACAGGGGGCAATCACGGCCTGGGAGGCTACGCAATCTATCTGCCCGGCTTTGAGCTGGAGTTCCAGGATGATGTCCACAACCATTTGGTCTTTTCCTGGAATCTGGCAGATCTGATCGAGGTTTATGACAACGGCACAGAAGATCCCGCAGATGACCTGGTGACCTTTTGCCTTGCAGATCCCTTCCCCATCTCCCTCCACCTTGAATCGCTCACAGAGGTGCCGGAGATAGAGATCGAAGAACGCAGCGCAGGTGAAGTGGAGCACCTGGACATCCGCTACTACGATCTGATCCACCGGGAGGTTGTGCTGCGCTGGATCAACCCCAGCGATGATCAGTACAAAACAACCCACATTGTGCGCAAACTAGGCAGCGAGCCTCTGGATATCAACGACGGAGAGCTGGTTTTCTCCGGCAGTGACATCCCCATTTTCCAAGACATTGGGGTAGAACAGGACCAGAAGTATTTCTACCGGGTGTTTACCGAGAGCAAAGCGGGCCTGTTCAGTGAAGGCATTGTCAGAGGTGTGGAAACCCATGTCCCCCAACCCGGCAAGATAGAGCTCTATGCGGTTAAGAATGGTCATGATGTGATTGAAGGCGATGTTGTTGAGATGGAGCCGGGGGAATGGATCAGAGTCTACGTCCGTACAGACATCCATCCCCACAGGGTGGTGTTGAATTGGAGCATCGACGGCGACTCAGTGAGCCTAGGCGATAACATTGGCGAAGGGGTCAACGTTCTGGCACATACTCCCGGCGAAGCGGTGCTCTGGGGCAGGCACAAAGGCGGAGCTGAAGACTTCATCAAGATCCGAGTCACAGAGTAAGGGGGCTCCGCAAGGAGCCCCCACAGCTGTCCAATTCAAGTGCTTCCCTACTTCAGCAGAACCTTAAACGCACCGTAACCACGTTCATCCATCTCGTCGTAGGGAATAAACTCCAAAGCAGCGCTGTTGATGCAATAGCGCAGTCCGCCTTCTTCCCTGGGGCCGTCACGGAACACATGCCCTAAGTGACTGCCGCCTACCCTGCTCCGTACTTCAATCCTGGGCAGCAGCTGCGAAGCGTCGTGCTCATAGGTGACCACATCCGCTTGGATGGGCCGGGTAAAGCTGGGCCAGCCCGTCCCGGAGTGGAACTGATCAGTAGAGAGGAAAAGGGGCTCTCCAGTCACAATGTCCACGTAGATGCCCAGTTCCTCGTTGTCCCAGTACTCGTTGGCAAAAGGATACTCTGTCTCGCAGTCCTGGGTGATCGCGAACTGCTCTGCTGTCAAAAGCAGCCTCAGCTCCTCCAGGGAAGGCTTTTGATAGTCCCCTGCCTCAACCCTGGGCTTCTCCTGAGGAATCGAGGTAAGGTCAACGTGGCAATATCCCCAGGGGTTCTTGACAAGATAGTCCTGATGATATTCCTCAGCCAACACGTAATTCTTCAGCGGTTCGATTTGAGTAACAATCGGCTGCCTGTATTTTTTCTGTTCTTCCTCGGTTACTTTCTTGATCACCTCAAGATCATCTTCATCTACAAAGTAGATGCCTGTGCGGTATTGAGGTCCCACATCGTAAGCCTGCTGATCAACCAAGGTGGGATCAATAATCCCGTAATAATAGGTCAAAAGAGTCTCCAGCGGAAGCTTTTCCGGATCATAGACTACATAGACTGTCTCGGCATGGCCGGTTCTCGCCAGGGAGTAGTAATCCGTCTCCTCTGTGACCCCGTTGGCATAGCCTACATTGGTGTAGATTACACCAATCATCCGGTCAAAATAGGCTTGGGTTCCCCAGAAGCATCCGCCGGCCAGATAAATCTCCTTGTACCTGCTGTTGGCAAAGTTCGGCTGAACCTGAGCTTGAACGTTTACCTCCCAGTCAATTTCCTGAGCTGCACCAATAAACAGTGAACCAGACACCGTCAGGCAGATTCCGACAGCGAATAGGGCTGTAAAGATATATCCTAAAGCCTGTTTAGACATGTTCCAACGCATCTTTCCACCTCCAGGCGAATTAATAAGTATTACTATTGGTATTATATCATGGCGGTGGAAGTATTGAAACTCTTTCCTTTTTTCAGGGACATAATTGCACCTGACTCAAAATCCGACCAGTCGCCGTTTCCTGCTTCATGGCCTTTAGACAAAAAACACCCCCGCCTTCTTCAACTTGGAAGATACGGGGGTGCTTGTTCTGACAACAGAGCTATCGACAGCTAAACCGCGATTTTTATAACCACTTTCTTAACTGCTTCAGGACCATCTGCCAAGATGCAAGGCATATGGGCATCTTCCGGAAAGAAGACTGCGAACATGCCTGCATCCAGCAGGAACATGTCGCCCTGGCCCGCAAAGAACTGAATATCCCGCCCCGCATCATAGCTGTCCAGGGGTTCGAGGCTGCCTACGTTGGTGCAGCCGATGAGCTCCCTGCCGCTGACAATGTACTGAATGTCGATGTACTTGCGGTGCGTTTCGTATTTCCCTTCCTCTATCGGCTTGGAGTGATACTCCTGCACCAGGGCAAAAACCTGGTCGCCGTCGATAGGGTATTTGCCAACCTCCAGCCCCTGCAGATCCTGGGTCTTAAGAAACTCAAAGCCTGTTTTCATCCTCGGGCTCAAGTTTTCATACAGTGCGCAGTTTGTCAACCTGTCGACTATCATAGCAGATCGTCCTTTGCCAACACTGAAAAGATGACGGTCATCAAGCCTGCGCCAGGATCCGGCTTGCCAATGCTGCCTTCTTGGAACCAGCTGGCTCTGCCCAGCTTGGACTGCATCTCTTTCGTTTTCTCAAATCCTTCGACGGCAGTTTGGTGGGCCTTCTTCAGAGCCTCGCGCATCTCTTCGGATTTGAGGCTTTCCTCCAATGCTTCAACGGCAGGAATCAAGGCATCGAGGGCGGTCTTATCCCCCAGCTGGCCCTTGCCCCGCTCCATAATTCCGTTCGCGGCGGCCTTGAGTCCTGCAACAACGTCCTCCGGGGTGAGCTCAGTCTTGCCCTTCCATTCTTTCCCCATCCGCATAATGCCGGTTGATACCAAAGTTCCCATGGTTGACGGAGCGACCTTGTTAAAAGTCAAGCCCCCTGTCATGAAAAACTTGCCGATATCATCCTCAGAGTACTCTGATGCGGCGTTGGCCAAGGCGCTAAATCCCCTGTCCATCGTAAGACCCAGGTCGCCGTCGCCAATGGCAGAGTCCAGCTCTACCAGCCACTCCTTCTTGTTGGCCACTTCCTCCGCTAATTTCCCAAGAACTGCAGCCACCTGTTCAAACTTAACGGCCACCTGCAATCCCCCCCGGTCCTGGCTGAATAAAGAAGGGCGATTGGGCCGGAGCATCCAGCAGCTCTTTCAGTTCGTCATCGAGCTTGAGAAGGGTTATCGAGAATCCGCCCATCTCCATGGAGGTGGCAAACTCGCCGACGTAGTTGCGGTAGACCTTGATACCCTTGTCGCCAAGGAGCTGGTCGATCTTCCGGTAGACGATATAAAGCTCTTCCAAAGGAGTAGAACCAAGGCCGTTGACCAATACAGCCACTTCAGCTCCGGAATCGAGGGGGAAATCGTTGATAATGGCATCCATCAGCTCTGCGGTTACCTCATCTGCAGGCTTTAGTTCGCCGCGGCGAATGCCCCGTTCGCCATGGATACCCATGCCGATCTCCATCTCGTTTTCGCCAATCTCAAAGGTGGGCTTGCCGACTTCCGGAATGATGCAAGGGCTCAGAGCAACACCCATGCTTCTTGTGGCTGCCACAGTCTTTTCAGCTACCCTGGCCACTTCCTCCAGGGAGCCCATGGCCTCAGCCTTAGCACCTGCAAGCTTATAAGCAAAGAACAGGCCGGCTACGCCCCGGCGCTTCTGCCAGTTGTCCCTCGGCGCCGAAGCTACGTCATCAGTGACCAGCACCGTCTTGGACTCAATGTCGGACATCTCCAGAATTTCAGCAGCCATATCAAAGTTCATCACATCGCCGCTGTAGTGGCCGAACAGGAACAGTACACCGGCACCTGATTGGGTGGCTTCAGCAGCTGCTACGATTTGATCTGCACCTGGGGACTGGAATACATCGCCAATTGCCACGCCGTCACAAAGGCCATAACCTACATAGCCCAGGAAAGTTGGCAGATGGCCGGAGCCGCCTCCAGTAATAATCGCAACTTTCCCATCCTTGGGACTGTCAGCCCGCACCAGGCTTAAGGCATCATCCAAGAGGCGCAGCTGATCTGGGTGTGCTGCGGCGACCCCTTCCACATATTCCCTGGTAAAATTCTTAGGATCATTTACGAACTTCTTCATTCTTCATCCTCCTACGCAATTAAGCACCGACTTCGTTTGTTCCCCTTTTCTTCTGGATCGCTTCGCGAATGGGCCCCCACAGAAGTGACACTAAAGAGACTACCAACAGTACGATGGTAATGGGGCGAGTAAAGAAAATTGACATATCGCCTTGGGACAGGGCCAGACTGCGCCTGTAGTTGGATTCTGCGATAGGACCGAGCAGCAGTGCCAGGATAAAGGGTCCCAGCGGAATGTCCGCCTTCTTAAATACAAACCCGACGAGGCCTGCGATAAACATTACAACGACATCAAAGAT
>JAAYSR010000059.1 GCA_012518325.1 Bacillota bacterium | reverse complement strand
TACACCCTGGCCATTTCCACAAGCTCTAAATCGATGCTCTGCAGGCCGGAAAAAAGGTTAATAAAGATGACCGGAAAGGTGACGATAAAGATTAGGAAGATGGGAGTCAGGTCATCTGCGATGCCGAACCAGATTACAGCAAGCACCAGCCAAATCACCGGCGGAATGATCTGCACAACTGTAATCACCGGTCGAAGCAGATCCCTGAAAAAGGAGCTTACTCTTAGCAGCAACGCAGCAGCCAGGCCTAGGATCAAAGATGCAGCGTAGCCCGCCGCAGTCCTGCGGAAAGTAATGGCGGTGTTCTTCCAGAGCTGGCCCGATTGCCGCAGCTCGGCAAGGGCTTCGTATGTTTCCTTTGGGGAAGGCAGGATCAGCGTATGGTAATTCTGGGAAAGAATCTGCCACAAAATAAGCACTGCCAAGAGGCCAGCAGTGCTTATTAGTCCTTTCTTAAATGCAGCATTCATTTTAGAAGTAGAAGTCTTCATCTGGCAGTTTTCCACCTATCATTTCGGGATAGATTTCCATGATGGCATTGAAGTACTGTCCAATCAGGGCCTGCTCCTCGGCATCAGGATAATTATTGAGATTAATCCTCTCAAGTGATGCTGCCACAACAGCAGCAGGCTGGTTGAAATACTCCTCTGCCAGAAGGGCGGCTTCCTCCGGGTTGGCCCTAACCCAGGCAATTCCCTCCTGATAGCAGGTGTTCAACGCCTCAATCAGCCCTGGATTGGCCTCGGCAAAACCTCCCTGGGCAAACAGGCCTACAAAGGGGATCCGGTTATCTCCTTCATGCAGCTTGCCCCACTCTTCCTGCAGATCCAGGGAGAGAACTGCCTGTTCAAAGTTGCTTAGGACCATGGTGACCATGGGTTCCGGCAGGACAATGGCGTCAACCTGCCCCAGCTGGAAGCTTCGCGCCCCGTTATTTGAGGGCGAATAGACAAATTCCACGTCAGCAGGATCCACACCGTGCTGCAGTAAGAAGTAGCGGACTAGAAAGTCCAGCGGTCCGCCGAGGAGGGGCAGGCTTACTGTCTTGCCCTCAAGATCCGACCAGCTGTCCGCTGCAAAACCATTGGTCAGCAGATAGTCGATACCCCAGATATTGGTGTTGACCAGTCTTACGTCAATCCCCCGATTATAGGCTTTTGCACCTACATTGACCCCGGTTACGAGCATGTCAATGTCCCCTTGGGCAATGAGAGCCAGGCCCCGCTGATGGTCGGGAGAGACTCTGATCTCCAGCTCAACCTGGTCGGTCAAAACCCCCTGTTCCTTAATCCAGATCAAGGGCAGGGCCCCCGCGGTAGGGGGGGTTTGGACAATAATTGTCTCGAATTCGGCACCTGCAGCCAGGCTGCCCCCAAGGACCATGAGGGAAGCGCAAAGCAGCACCGTCAGTCTGTGTGTTCCTTTCATGATCAAAACAGCCTCCTAGCGAACCCTGTAGCTTGTGTGCAGGAGATGATGTGATTTCCCTCCTAATGGTTCGCCGAGATATTGTTCATAAAGTCTGAGGACATCCGGATTCTCATGGGATTTGCGGATAGCGTTGCTCTGATCGATGCTAGCCAAACCCTGGGCCCGCTTTTTCTTTACTTCCAGCGTTGTCGGTATGGGCTGGCCTCCCCCGCCAACACAGCCGTGGGGACAAGCCATCACTTCGATCCAGTCATACTCGGACTCTCCGGCCCGAACCTGATCCAGCACCTGGGCTGCGTTGGCCAAGCCGCTCACAACAGCGACTTTGTAGGTGCGGCCTGTAATCTCCACCTCAGCCTCCCGCACACCCATGATTCCCAGGTTGAGCTTCTCCAGCGGCTCGCCGGTTAGGACTTCTTTCACAGTTCTCAAAGCAGCTTCCGTTACGCCGCCGGTTGTGCCAAAAATGGTTGCGGCCCCTGTTGTCTCACCCATCAGCTGATCATAGCTGTCCTCTGGCAGGTTTACAAAATCGATGCCAGCTTCCTTTATCATGCGGGCCAGCTCGCGGGTGGTGAGCACTGCATCAGTGTCCTGAAAACCGCTGTCTCGATGCTCTTCCCGAGCAGCCTCAAATTTTTTGGCAGTGCAGGGCATGATTGAAACTGTAAAAATGTTTTCCGGCGCGATTTCCGCCTGCTCGGCGTAATAGGTCTTGACGATTGTGGAGAACATCTGCTGCGGCGACTTTGCCGTGGACAGATGATTCAGCAAATCCGGGTAATTCTGCTCCGCATACTTCACCCAGCCCGGACAGCACGATGTGATATGAGGCAGATTCTTATTGCCCTTAATCCGGCTGATAAACTCATTGCCTTCCTCCAGGATGGTCAGATCTGCACTGAATTCGGTAGAGAATACCTTGTGGAAACCAAGCCTGCGCAGTGCGGCGATGAGCTTCCCGGTGATAACCGCGCCCGGTTCCAGGCCGAACTCGTCTCCGATGCTGACCTGAATTGAAGGAGCAGTCTGCACAACCACATGCTTGTCTGGATCTGCCAAGGCAGCCCAGACCTTTGCAATGGAACTGACTTCGGTAATTGCCCCGACGGGGCAGACAGCAGCACACTGGCCGCATTTGGCGCAGTTGATCTCACTTTGCGGCAGATCAAAGGCCGTTGTTACAATGGAGTCAAAACCGCGTCCCGAAAACTCTAACGCCCCAAGCCCCTGAATTTCTTCGCAGACCCGTACGCAGCGGCCGCAGAGAATACACTTATTGGGATCTCGCTTCAGCGCAGCCCCCTGTGTGTCCAGGGGCAGGCTGCGTCTTTCGCCGGCGAATCTGTCTACGGACTCCCGGGTGATCCCCAGGTTATAAGTGAGCTCCTGCAGCTCGCAGCTGCCGCTGCGGTCACAGCCCAGACAGTCAGCGGGATGGTTGGCCAGCAGCAGCTCAATATTCATTTTTCTGGCTTTACGCGCCTTGGCGCTGCGGGTGCTGATTTTCATCCCTTCCCCGGCAGGAACTGCACAGGATGCCAGCAGGCGATGGGAACTGAGATCCTCTACCACACAGACACGGCAGGAACCGTGGAGAGACAGATCGGGATGGTAGCACAGGGTTGGAATCTCAACCCCTGCTTGCCTGGCAGCTTCCAAAATGGTGGTGCCTGCCTCTACTTCTACCACTTGGTCATCTATTGTCAAGGTGATCGTACTCATCAGCCCTTACTCCTTTCCTAACCCTGTGCTATGGCTTTGACCGGACACTTGCCGGCGCAGATTCCGCAGCTGATGCAAACATCGGGATGGATTACGTGGGGCTTTTTTCGTTCTCCGCTGATGGCCCCCGTAGGACATACCCTAACGCAGGCTGTACACCCGATGCAGGCCGCTTCATCAATCACATAAGCCGCAGCCATTCCCCCACAGACATTGGCCGGACAGCGCTTGTCCTTGATATGCGCTTCATACTCTTCACGGAAATACTTCAACGTGCTTAGCACTGGGTTGGGAGCGGATCCTCCCAGCTGGCAGAGGGAGGTTGCGATAATGTGTTCTCCCAGCTCTTCCAAGAGCTCCAAGTCGCCTTCTCTGCCCTCACCGGAACAGAGGCGATCCAAAATTTCCAGCATCCGTTTGGTTCCTTCGCGGCAGGGAGTGCATTTGCCGCAGGATTCGCTCTGGGTGAACTTGAGGAAGAAACGGGCCACATCGACCATGCAGGTGGTATCATCCATGACCACCATGCCGCCGGATCCCATCATTGCGCCAGCATCTCGCAAAGATTCATAATCAATGGGCAGATCCAATAGGTCAGCCGGGATGCATCCGCCGGAAGGGCCGCCGATTTGGACAGCCTTCAGCTCCCGCCCGTCACTGACTCCTCCGCCGATATCGTAAATAATCTCCTTGAGACTCATGCCCATCGGGACTTCTACCAAACCGGTATTATTGATCTTCCCAGTCAACGCAAAGACTTTTGTGCCGGTTGACTGTTCAGTGCCGACAGCGCGGTAGGCTTCTGCCCCGCCCCTGATAATGTCCGGAATGTTTCCATAGGTTTCCACATTGTTGATATTAGTCGGCTTGCCCCACAGACCTGATACAGATGGAAAAGGAGGCTTGGGCCTGGGCATGCCGCGCTGGCCTTCAATGGAAGCCATCAAAGCTGTTTCTTCACCGCAGACGAAGGCACCGGCACCCTTTTTGATCTTTAGATTAAAGCTAAAGCCGCTGCCAAAAATGTCTTCACCCAAGAAGCCGTACTCTTTTGCCTGTTTCAGGGCGATTTCCAGGCGGCGGATGGCCAGGGGATACTCGGCACGAACGTAAATGTAACCCTCCCCGGCGCCGATGGCATAAGCCGCAATAATCATGCCTTCAATGATTCTATGGGGGTCACCTTCAAGGAGGCTGCGGTCCATAAAGGCACCTGGGTCTCCTTCGTCAGCATTGCAGATCACATATTTTTTGTCCCCGACAGCCTTCCTGGTCAGCTCCCATTTCAGCCCTGTCGGAAATCCTGCACCGCCCCGGCCCCGCAGCCCGGACTTTTTGACCTCAGCTATAATTTCTTCCGGTGTCATTTCCGTCAGGGCTTTTCCGCAAGCCTCATAGCCATTGACCGCAATATATTCTGTAATGCTCTCGGGATTGATCCTGCCGCAGTTGGCCAACACAATCCGATGCTGCTTCTTATAAAAGTCGATATCTCCGTAAGTGGGGATCCGTACTTCTGTTTCCCGTTCGGTATAGAGCAGCCTCTCAACGATTCTTCCTTTGAGTAGGTGTTCTTCGACTATTTCATGAATGTCGCCGGCCTGAACCTGGCAGTAGAAGACACCTTCCGGATAGACGATGACAATTGGTCCCTGTTCACAAAAGCCGTGACAGCCGGTTTCGACAACTTTAACCTCGTCCTGCAGTCCGAACTCTTCCAGC
>JAAYSR010000284.1 GCA_012518325.1 Bacillota bacterium | reverse complement strand
CAGGCAGCGCAAAGGGCATGGACCGCACTACCGCTGACCATATGGGGATGCTGGCCACAGTGATCAACGCCCTTGCCCTGCAGGATGCTCTGGAGGGCCAAGGGGTGCCCACCCGGGTGCAGACAGCGATTGAAATGCGTCAAATTGCAGAACCTTATATCCGGCGCAGAGCGGTCCGCCATTTGGAAAAAGGGCGGGTTGTGATCTTTGCTACAGGAACCGGCAATCCTTATTTTTCTACCGATACCGCTGCAGCGCTGCGGGCTTTAGAAATCGAAGCAGAAGTTATTCTTATGGCCAAACGGGGCGTTGACGGCGTCTATGATGCCGATCCCCGGATCCATCCCGATGCACGGCGCTATGATACTATCAGCTACTTGGATGTGATCAGCCAAAACCTGGGTGTTATGGATACTACAGCCACCTCCCTCTGCATGGACAACGGCATACCCATCATCGTGTTCAACTTTGATGAGAAAGGCAGCATCGGCAAGGCAATTTGCGGTTACAAAATCGGCACATATGTAGGAGGCGAACAACGTGACTGATCAAATTCTTCAAGAAGGCAGAACCAGAATGGAAGAGGTCATTGCGGCCACAAAGCGTACATTTGCAAGTGTCAGAACCGGCAGAGCCAATCCCGCGCTCCTGGACCGCATCGTGGTCTCGTATTACGGCACTCCCACTCCATTGAACCAAATGGCAAGTGTCAGTGTGCCGGAACCGAGACTGCTGGTGATCACCCCCTGGGACAAGGGATCGATCAAGGACATCGAAAAGGCGATTCTCGCCTCTGACCTCGGATTGACGCCCAGCAACGACGGTACAGTTATTCGTCTGTCCATTCCGACCTTAACTGAAGAGCGGCGCAAGGAGCTAGTGCGGGTGGTACGCAAGGATGCAGAAGATCATCGCGTAGCTGTTCGGAATATCCGCCGCGATCTGAATGATGCTGTGAAGAAGCTGGAGAAAAACGGCGACATCTCTGAAGATGAGTCCCGCCGCGTCCAGGAGGAGATTCAGGAACAGACCAACAAGTTCATCGAGCAGATCGATGAGCTGCTGAAGGCTAAAGAAAAGGAGATTATGGAAGTTTGAGCGAGGCAAGCAGGCTAAACGAATGGGATTTCTTAATCGGCTTCCCCTTAGAGGAAGCCGAGCAGATTCTGCAGGAAGAAGCGGTCTCCTATGAGCTCCTGTTCACGGCGGCGCCCGGGAAGGTGTCCTCCCAGGAGGACGCCTTTGTGATCGCGGTCCGCGATCATCAGGCGCGCCCGGGGACGCTTGTTCTTGTCTGTGCCAGTTCAGACTGGACTGTTAACTAGGGGGTAGAGCCTTGAGAAAACGGCAATTAAATGCACTGCCTGCACATGTAGCAATCATTATGGATGGAAACGGCCGCTGGGCCAGCCGCAGGGCAATGCCCCGGTTCTTGGGTCATCGTCAGGGTGTGAAGGCGCTGAAGACTGCGGTTCGCTACGCTTCCAACCGGGGAATTTCGGTATTGACCGTCTACGCTTTCAGCACCGAAAACTGGGCCAGGCCCAAGGAGGAAGTGGATTTTCTCCTGGAATTAATGTACAAGACTTTCGTCCAGGAGATCGAGGAGCTGCGCAGGGAAGGGGTGCAGGTAAGGCTGGCGGGGGATCGGAGCAGCCTGTCCCCGGAGATTCTGAAAGTCTGGAACCAGGCGGAGGAGCTCACTGCCGACAATCGGGGGCTGATCTTAAATATTGCCTTTAACTATGGAGGGCGGCAGGAAATCATAGATGTGGTCAGGCAAGTGGCTGAACAGGTCTCCCGGGGTGAACTTTCCCCGTCAGAGATTACGGAGGAGAAAATAGCCAGTCTGTTGTACACCCATCCGACTCCCTATCCCGATCTGATCATTCGCACGGGGGGAGAGATGCGCCTCAGCAACTTCCTGCTCTGGCAGGCCGCCTACAGCGAGTTTTATGTGACCGATGTCCTGTGGCCGGATTTCAGCGAGGATGATTTTGAACAGGCCCTCCAGGATTATGCTGGGCGTGAGCGCCGTTTCGGCCAGGTAACAGCGAAGGAGCAGTTGTAAGCAAATGTTAGCACAGAGAATTCTCACTGCCGTGGTAGGTATACCCCTACTCCTTGTCCCCCTTTATTTTGGAGGGATGGTCTGGCGTGTTTTAGTCCTCTTGATTATTATTGCGGGCCTGGTGGAGTTTTCCCGGATCAGCGGACCAGGCCTCTACCTTGATTACCTCCTTTTGTCCGGACTATCTTTTTTGGCTGTCACATATAGTGGAATAGACGGTACGAAACTGCTTTTCTGGCTGGTTTTCCAGCTGCTGTACTACTTAATCCGGGCTACCTTCAGCGGCATGCACAGTTTTTCTTCTTCATTCAACATCCTTGGAGTACTTTATGTGGTAGTGCTTTACAGCTTCCTGGTCCTGGTGAGGGAAGAGTTTGGCATCGTCTGGACTTTGTATGGTTTGGCCATCACTTGGCTTACTGACACAGGGGCGTATTTCGGGGGGATTCGTTACGGCATGCGCCGGCTGGCCCCGAAGATAAGCCCGAAGAAGTCTGTGGAAGGTGCGCTGTTCGGCCTGCTGGCAGCAGCTCTCACCGGGGGCATCTTTGCCCTGGCTGTGGGGGAATCCCCTGTTCAGCTTGTGCTGTTTGGACTGATACTGTCGGTCTGTGCCCAGCTTGGTGACTTGGTTGAATCTGCATTAAAACGAGAACGGGCTGTTAAGGACACCGGTTCTCTATTACCGGGCCACGGAGGCATTCTGGATCGCTTCGATTCACTAATAATTGTCTTTCCCGTGCTTTTTGCTCTGCTGACGCTGTTTTCTTAGCCGCCCTCCGGCCCCGCGAAGGGGTGACGGTCTTTGCCGCCATTCATTCTGGCAGCGGTGGGTTTCTGCGGACTATTGCTTTTTATGCGTTTTTCCTTTCCTTATTTGGCACCTTTTTTCTTCGGCCTGTTTTTGGCTTTTATCATGGACGTACCCGTCAGTTTTCTGGAAGCGCGAGGCTGGTCCCGCGCTTTATCCTCCCTGGTCTTTGCCGTTATGTTCTTTCTGACGCTGCCGGCTGGGGTAGTTCTTCTGTTGAGGCAAATCTGGGAAGAGATCCAGGGGTTGTCATTTTTTTCTAACTTATTCTCGCCCTCTGCCCAGATCTACACTGAACGCCTTGTGCAGCTCTTTGAGGCGATCAGGGCGCTAGATACCGACCTGGGGCTGCATACCCTGCTGAAGTGGGCACTGGCCATTCCAGATCTGGTGCTGATCTGGACAATTACCGCCGTTAGTGCCTATTTCTTTTGCCGGGACAAATGGATACTGGCCAGGTTTTTTGCCAGACAGCTGCCCCGGACCCTGCGGTTCAGCCCCAGACAAGTCTATTCCGACACCTTTGGATTCCTATGGGACTTGATCCAGGTCCAGCTGCTTTTAATGCTGATTTCAACTGCAGTGAGCATGGCTTTTTTCATTTTTCTTAAGCTGCCCTGCCCATACCTGTCCGGCTTTGCAGTGGGCCTTAGTGACTTAATCCCTGTCATTGGACCAGGCTTGGTCTACCTGGTCCAGGCTGCAGCCCAGCTTTACTTAGGAAATACCTATTCCGCTATAGCCTTAGGCATAGGTTATCTGATATTATTACTGTTAAGACAGGCGGTTGAGCCCCAACTAGTGAGCGGCCGACTGGGACTGCATCCCTTAGCGGCTTTGCTGGGGCTGTATGTCGCCTTGCGCTTCTGGGGCCCCTTCGGTGCAATCCTGGCACCGGCGCTGATGGTGTTTCTCAAGGCGCTGCTTGGCAGTGAACGGGTCCGTCAATAACGCACAAGGAGTTGTCTCATGCCTAATATCGTTATACTTGGTTCTACCGGTTCTATTGGAACCCAGACGCTGGATGTGATTCGCCGCCTGCCCGGATTTAAGGTGCTGGGACTGTCGGCAGGCTCCAATTATCAGCTGCTGCGTGAGCAAATCGCAGAGTTTAAGCCTAAGTTCGCCAGCATTGCCAGCCCTGAATCTGCCAAGGCGCTCAGGGAAGAGTTCTCCATACCCGTCTTCAGCGATCTGGAAGGCCTGGAGGAGATGGCCGCGGATCCTGACTGCGATACGGTTGTAGTGTCCGTGGTGGGCGCAGTGGGCCTCATGCCTACGCTGCGGGCGCTGGAGGCAGGCAAGCGGGTGGCCCTGGCCAATAAGGAGACTCTGGTTGCCGGCGGACACCTGGTTATGCAGTACCGGGACCAGATCATACCCGTCGACTCGGAACACAGTGCTGTCTGGAGCCTTTTTTCCGGGCGCAGGAAGAATGATATAGCCAAGATTATCCTGACTGCTTCAGGCGGGCCCTTCAGGTCATATGCGGGATCGTTGGCAGACGTTACAGTGGAACAGGCCTTGGCCCATCCCCGCTGGAACATGGGGGGAAAGATCAGCATTGATTCCGCTACCTTAATGAATAAGGGGCTTGAGGTCATTGAAGCCCACTGGCTCTTTGACTTTCCTTACAGCAACATTGAAGTTGTGGTGCACCCTGAGAGCATCGTGCATTCCATGATTCAGCTCAAAGACGGCACCATCCTGGCCCATCTGGGCGCAACCGATATGCGGCTGCCAATTCAGTATGCCCTGACCTATCCTGAGGTGCTGCCGCCCCCGGTGGAGCCTGTGGATCTGGTGCAGGCGGGGACACTGTCCTTTGAAGCAGTGGACTGGGAGCGTTTTCCCAGCCTCCGTCTGGCCTATGAGGCGGGGGAGGCCGGCGGCGCCAAGCCCATTGCGCTGAATGCAGCCAATGAAGAGGCGGTGGCAGCCTTTTTGGCAGGGAAGATCAAGTTTACCCAGATCGCACAGATCGTCGCTGAAGTGGTGGAGACTTTCGAGGGTAAATCATTTCCGACTCTGGAGCAAATACTAGCCATAGATCACGAAGCCCGGCTGAGGGCCAGGGCTTTGATGGAACAGAGAGGGTGATTAGTGTGGTAACACTAATAGCTTTTGTGGTAATCTTTGGGACCATTGTCCTTTTTCACGAGCTCGGCCACTATATCCTGGCCAAGCTGGCGGGGATCCGCGTCTATGAGTTTTCCATCGGCTTCGGTCCTGCCCTGGGAAGCATAACCTGGGGCGATACTAAGTACTCCCTCCGGGCCTTTCCCCTGGGAGGCTTCGTCAAGATGGCGGGCATGGACGAGCCTGTGGACGGGGAAGAAGAGGCGGCGGAAGACGCCGAGGACAGCTTCGTGAACAAGAGCCTGCCCTGGCGGCTGGGGACAATTGCTGCGGGACCTCTGATGAACTTTGTCTTGGCCATTTTACTTTTTGTGCTTTACTTTATGCTGATTGCGGTGCCGCCTACCATCACCTACGTGGAGCCTGCTTCACCCGGTGAAGCTGCGGGTTTGCTGCCGGGGGATCTTTTTGTCTCGGTAAACGGCGAAAGCGTAGACAGCTCTGAGCGGATAGTGGAGCTGATTGGACTTTCTCCTGCCCAGGAAATGGAAATAGTGGTCCGCCGCCAGCAGCAGCTGGTAACCATACGTGTTACGCCTGAGGATCGGGGCGGTGTAGGAAGGGTCGGAATCAGCATTGATTCGAAGCCGCAGTATCCGTTTTTGACCAGCCTGCAGGCGGGCATACAGCAGACCTGGCGGCTGACAGTCCAGTTAATCAGGGACATCGGGATGATGATCACCGGACAGCAGAAGGTGGAGGTTTCCGGACCCATCGGCATTGTGCAGATTGTGGGGGAAACCGCCCGCCACGGGCTGCCCAACCTGATCATTTTGGCGATTATTCTCAACATCAACCTGGGACTGTTAAACCTGCTGCCTGTGCCGGTTCTGGATGGCGGATGGATTCTCATTCTGCTGGTGGAGGCTGTCCGGGGCAAGCCGTTGGCACCGGAGGCCAGGGGCATCGCCCAGTTTGTCGGTTTGGCGCTCCTGGTTGCCCTGATGCTGTTTGCCACATTTAAGGACCTGTCCCGCATTAATCTGTTCTCTTAAGACAAGGAGTGTTATGTATGCGTGAGTCCACTCGCCAGGTCATGGTAGGGGGAGTGCCCATTGGAGGCGGCGCGCCTATTACAGTACAGTCAATGACCAACACTGATACAAGGGATGCCCAGGCTACCCTCAGGCAGATTGAGGCACTGGCCGCAGCCGGCTGTGACATTGTTCGCGTAGCAGTTCCAGACCGGGAAGCTGCAGAAGCGCTGTTTTCCCTGGTGCCCCACAGTCCCATACCCGTGGTTGCTGATATTCATTTCGATCATCGCCTGGCCCTGCAGGCCCTGGAAGCAGGAATTCATAAGCTGCGCCTGAACCCTGGCAACATCGGCTCCGAGGCCAAGGTGCTGGAAGTGGTCAAGGCTGCCCAGGAGAGGCAGGTGCCGATTCGCATCGGGGTCAACTCAGGTTCAGTTGCCAAACATTTGCTGGACAAGTATGGCCGGACCGCGACTGCCATGGTGGAGAGCGCTCTGGAGCACATCGCCATCTTTGAGCGGCTGGGTTTCTATGACATTGTGGTGTCTTTGAAATCAACGGAAATTGATATGACGGTGGAGGCTTACGAGGAGCTGAGCCGGCGGGTGAGTTATCCCACCCATCTAGGCATTACTGAAGCCGGCACCAAGTGGTTCGGCACGGTGAAGTCCGCTGCTGGCCTTGGCGCGCTTTTGTCCCGGGGTTTAGGCGACACCCTCAGGGTATCCCTCACTGCAGACCCGGTAGAAGAAGTGAAAGTGGGCTGGGCGGTTCTCTCCAGCCTAGGCCTGCGGCGCCGCGGCCCTATTTTTATCTCCTGCCCAACTTGTGGCAGAACTGAGATCGATTTAGAAGGAATAGCGGCAGAAGTGGAGAAACGTTTAAGTGATTTTCCTCTGCCCATAACCATTGCGGTCATGGGCTGTGTCGTAAATGGCCCCGGGGAGGCAAGATCAGCCGATTTAGGCATAACCGGCGGCAAAGGCGTCGGCCTTGTCTTCCGCCATGGGGAGATTTTGCGCAAAGTTCCAGAACACGAGTTAGTTGATGCCTTGGTCGAAGAGGCCAATAACTTGCTTGCAGAAAGATAGGGGATAAGCTATGTATATGTCGCAATTATATTCGCCTACACTGAGGGAAACTCCAGCGGATGCCGAGATTGCCAGTCATCAGCTCATGCTGCGGGCGGGTCTGATGCGCCGTTCGGCAGCGGGAATGTACGCCTTTCTCCCTTTGGGGCTGAGGGCGATCCGCAAGGTAGAACAGATTATCCGGGAAGAAATGAATGCCATCGGCGGCCAGGAAGTGCTGCTGCCCATTGTTCAGCCTGCTGAGCTTTGGGAGGAATCAGGCCGCTGGGGCGATTACGGGGATGAGATGTTCCGGCTGAAGGACCGGCAGGGGCGCCAGTTCTGCCTTGGACCCACCCATGAAGAGATTATTACTGCCCTGGTGCGCTCTGAGGTGCGGTCCTACCGGCAGATGCCGCTGCGGCTGTACCAGATTCAGAACAAGTACCGCGACGAGATCAGGCCCCGCTTTGGGCTGATGCGGGGACGTGAGTTTATCATGAAGGACATGTATTCCTTCGACCGGGATGAGGAGGCCCTTGACGCAAGCTATTGGGCGGCTTATCACGCCTATGCCCGGATCTTCGCACGCTGCGGCGTGGAAGCCCATCCGGTGGAGGCAGATTCCGGCGCCATCGGCGGAGATGTCACCCACGAGTTCATGGTGCTGGCAGATTCCGGTGAAGATTTGGTCCTCTTCTGCCCCAAGTGTGAATACGCGGCCAATGTGGAGCGGGCGGAAAGTGTCAGGACTCCCGTCCAAAGGGAGGAGAAGCCCGAGCTGGGAGAGCTGGCTAAAGCAGCCACCCCCGGTGCCAGAACCATTGAGCAGATCAGTGAGTTTTTGCAGGTGAAACCTGAAGACTGCATTAAGACGCTGCTTTATGTAGCGGACGGCAAGGTGATTGCAGCTCTGGTGCGGGGCGATCACAACATTAACGAAATCAAGCTGCGCAAACTCCTCGGCTGCGAGACGCTGGAACTGGCGGATGATGAAACTATCTTCAAAGCAACCGGGGCTCCGGTAGGCTTTGCCGGGCCGGTAGGGCTGAAGATACCCCTCTATGCTGATTACGCCGTCGAACATATGGTCAACGCCGTAGTTGGCGCCAATGAACTGGATCACCACATGCTTAATGCCAATTTGGAGAGGGATTTTCAAGTCGAAGTCTTTGCGGATTTGCGAGAAGCGCAGCCAGGGGATCCCTGCCCCCGCTGCGAGGGACGCTTGGAAGGAGCCCGGGGCATTGAAGTGGGACAGGTGTTCAAGCTTGGCACCAAGTATTCCCGGGCCATGGGTGCAACCTTCCTGGATGAAAACGGCAAAGAAGCGCCTATGGTTATGGGCTGCTACGGCATTGGGGTAGGACGCACTGTAGCTGCAGTTATAGAGAAAAACCATGACGACGACGGTATTATCTGGCCTGTCTCAATCGCGCCCTACCATGTGATCGTGGTTCCGGTCAGCATGAAAGATGAAGCGCAGGCCGAGGCCGGGCAGAAGCTGTATGAAGAGCTGCAGGCCGCCGGCGTTGAGGTTGTTTTGGATGATCGCAATGAACGTCCCGGTGTTAAATTTAAGGACGCTGACTTAATTGGTTTTCCGATCCGTGTTACAATAGGTTCGAAATCCCTGGAACAGGGTGCAATGGAGATTACGATTCGCCGTACTGGAGAAAAAATGCTCGTACCAGCAGCAGATGTTGTTTCAACGATTGAGAATCTCTTAAAGGATGGGGAGACCCGGTGAGTGTAGCTGCCATAATTCCCGCGTACAACGAAGAGTACACAGTGGGTGTGGTGATTGAAGCTCTGCTGTCATGTCCTCTGATCGATGAGATCATCGTGGTCAGCGACGGTTCCACTGACGGAACCGTCCAGTCTGCCCAGAGGTATCCCATTAAGGTAGTTGCCCTGGAGAAAAACCTGGGCAAGGGCGGGGCTATGAAGGCAGGAGCCAATCACACCGACTGTTCGATTCTGCTTTTTCTGGATGCCGACTTGGTAGGGCTGCAGAGGAAACATATAGAGGACCTTCTGTATCCCGTCCTTTCCGGCCAGACAGAAATGAGCATCGGGGTGTTTTCCGAGGGCCGCCTCTTTACAGATCTGGCCCTGAAGATTACGCCTTCGCTCTCGGGGCAGCGGGCTGTGAAAAAGGAGCTCTTTGACGCTGTGCCTGATCTGGAGGACAGCCGTTACGGCGTTGAAACCGCGTTAACGCAGTATGCCGAGCGGCAGGGTGTCCACATCGTGAAAGTGCCTTTGCCGCACATGTCCCATGTGACCAAGGAAGAGAAGCGGGGATTTGTACCCGGCCTTCAGGCCCGTCTTGAGATGTACAAGGACATCGCACGTTCCCTGCGCTCTGAAAAGAAGGCTCTGGATGAGGAGTGCAACAGCGAGTAGGTTGGAACGCGGGTTACTGCTTTGGAGGTGATTGTTTGGCTTCCTTCTACCTTGAACCTGAAGACAGGTTCTATCTTGCCTCTTTAAGCTCGCATCCCGTTGCTCAGCGGGTAGAGATCGCTGAGATTGGCATAGATCCCGAGAAGAGAGAATGGACATTTATTCTAAAGGGAAAGCCCCAGGGTGATGAGGCACTTTGGGAAGAGATAGCTCAGGCGGTTCGGAACCAGGTTCCGGAGGTCCTGAGTGTTCGTTTTGAGTGGACAAATCAGAATGCTGATTCTGATCACCTATACTTGGAAAAAGCCATCCAAACGGTGCAGAATCAAATCAACAACGGTTCCGTGGTCGCAGAGCAAACCGCCGGTCCGCCCCGGAACGGCGGCCGCAGCCGCAGCCTGCTTGCTAAGTCGATTCGGGGCGAACCTGTGCCCATTATTGAGCTGCAGGAAGAAGAACGTGGGGTTGTCATCTGCGGTGAAGTGGCGTCTTTTGAGTCGCGCCTTACCCGGACCGGCAAGACGTTGATTATGTTTGATCTTTACGACGGCACTGACACCCTCAGCTGCAAGGCTTTTTTGGACGAGCCTGAAGATTTGGGCATCAAGAAGGGACAGTGGCTCAAAGTCAGGGGCAATCTGCAGTTTCAGTCCTTTGACAACCAGCTGGCCCTGATGGTCCAAGGTCTGGCCTTGGAAGCTGCTCCCCCCGCCTTGACGGACGATGCTCCGGAAAAGAGGGTGGAGCTGCATCTGCATACGAAGATGAGCGGCCTGGACGGCACCATTGACGTGGACGATGTAGTCCGGCTCGCTTCGTCCCTGGGCCATGATGCGCTGGCCATTACAGACCACGGCGTGATTCAGGCCTTTCCTGATGCTCATCGGGCCGGCAAAAAGCACGGCGTGAAGATCATCTATGGCGTGGAAGGCTATCTGATCGACGATCCTGAGAGCAAGGAGCGTTCCTACCACATCGTGATTCTAGCCAAGAACCAGGTGGGACTGCATAATCTGTACCGCCTCGTTTCCTATGCCCATCTGGATTATTTTTACCGCGCGCCCCGCATTCCCCGGGCTTTGCTGGAAAAATACCGGGAAGGACTTATTCTAGGTTCCGCCTGCGAAGCAGGTGAAGTTTATCAGGCGGTGCTTACAGGAAATCCTGATGTGATGAAGATTGCTGGCTTCTACGACTATCTGGAGATTCAGCCCCTGGATAACAACGGGTTCTTGGTAGGCACAGCCCATATCCAGTCCAGGGATGACCTAGTGCGGATCAACCGCCAGATCGTGAAGATAGGAGAGAGACTGGGGCTGCCTGTGGTTGCCACCGGCGACGTGCACTTTTTGCGCCCCGAGGACAGCCTGATCAGGACCATCCTCTTGGCGGGCAGGGGCTTTGATGATGCGGAGCGGCAGGCACCCCTTTTCTACCGGACAACCGGTGAAATGCTGGAAGAGTTTGCCTACTTGGGCCAGGAAAAGGCCTGGGAAGTTGTAGTCACCAATCCCCGGAAAATCGCTGAACAGGTTGGCGAATTGAGGCCGGTTCCCGAAGGCCTGCATCCGCCGCACCTTGAGAACGCGGAGCAGGATCTGGAGGAAATGACCTATGCCGCTGCCAAGGCCCTTTACGGCGATCCCTTGCCCCAAATTGTGCAGGAGCGGCTGGATCGTGAACTTAAGGCCATTATCAGCAACGGTTATGCCTCGCTGTACCTGATCGCGCACAAACTGGTGAAAAAGTCCCTGGATGACGGATATCTGGTTGGATCCCGCGGATCTGTGGGCTCTTCCTTAGTGGCCACCATGTGCGGGATTACTGAAGTAAACCCGCTGCCGCCCCACTATGTCTGCCCAGAATGCTTCTGGACTGAGTTTTTCACTGAAGGGGAAGTGGGTTCCGGTGTGGACCTGCCGGAAAAGGCATGTCCTGTGTGCGGAGCACTGACCCAAAGGCACGGCTTTGAGATTCCCTTTGAAGTGTTTATGGGCTTTCACGGCGACAAAGTCCCAGATATCGACCTGAACTTCAGCGGTGAATACCAGGCCGAGATCCATGAGTATACGGCGGAGCTCTTTGGGGAGGAAAATGTATTCCGGGCGGGAACTATCGGCACGTTAGCCGACAAGACTGCCTACGGTTTTGTCATGAAGTACCTGGAGCAGACCAATCAGACCAGGCGGAGTGCAGAGGTCAACCGTTTAGTGAGCAAGCTTGCCGGCGCCAGGCGCACCACCGGGCAGCACCCGGGAGGAATGGTTGTGATTCCCCCGGATAAGAGCGTCTTTGACTTTACTCCGATTCAGTACCCTGCCAATGATGCACGCAGCGGTACCATCACCACGCACTTTGAATACCATGCCCTGGAAGACAGCCTGGTTAAGCTGGATATCCTCGGGCATGACGATCCTACCATGCTGCGGTTCCTGCAGGATCTGACCGGTGTAAAGGTTACGGAAATCCCCCTGGATGATGAAAAGACGATGTCGATTTTCTCTTCCCTGGAAAGTCTCGGCGTCAGCGAGGAGGAAATTGGAACCCCAGTGGGCACCCTGGGCATCCCGGAGTTTGGCACCCGCTTTGTGCGGCAGATGCTGATCGACACATTGCCCAGGACCTTCAGTGATCTGGTGAGGATCAGCGGCCTCTCCCACGGAACTAATGTCTGGACCAACAATGCCCAGGATCTGATTCGCCAGGGCATCACTGATCTGTCCAATGTCATTGCCACCAGGGATGACATCATGTCCTACCTGATGCTCAGGGGACTGGAGGCGACAGATGCCTTCCGAATTATGGAGCAGGTTCGCAAGGGGCGGGGCTTGAAGGAGACCGATGTTGAACTTTTGCGTAAGTTTGACGTTCCCGACTGGTACATCGAGTCCTGCAACAAAATCTCCTACATGTTTCCCAAGGCCCACGCGGTTGCCTACGTCATGATGGCTTTTCGCATCGCCTATTTTAAGGTGCACCATCCCTTGCCGTTTTACGCAGCTTTTTTCTCCCTCCGGTCGGGCGATCTTGATGCTCAGCTCCTAGTCGGCGGCGAGCAGGCGGTCCGGTCAGAGATGGAAGCCATCGAAGCCAAGGGATTTGATGCCACCCCCAAGGAGAGGACTACCGCGACCCATTTAGAGATCGTGCTGGAAGCAATGGCCCGGGGGATTGAGTTTTTGCCGGTGGATCTTTATAAGTCATCGGACCGCTGGTTTACCATTGAAGACGGCTGCCTCCGTCCGCCCTTTGCTTCGCTGCAGGGGGTAGGGGCAAGTGCAGCCGCCGGCATCGTAGAGGCAAGGCAGGCAGGAGAGTTTATCTCCATAGAAGATCTAAGGCAGCGTTCGGGGATCTCCAAGGCTGTGGTGGAAACACTGCGGCTCCACGGCTGTCTCGCAGGCCTGCCTGAGACGAACCAATTGACACTTTTTTAGATAATGTGGTATAATATGTATGACTTAACTAACGAACTGCCGGGAGAGTGGGGTTTTTACCCACTCTTTTGACGTATGGAAGAGGAAAAGGGGCATAATCTTGGTTAAAAGGGGGCGATTTGACCCATGTCGCGCAAGAGTATCGAAGCAACGGTTGCAGAATGGGTTGAAGAAATAGTTGCAGGCAGCGAAATGGAACTGGTCGATGTAGAGTATGTAAAAGAGCATGGCAGCTGGATCCTTAGAGTGTTTTTGGATAAGCCGGGCGGCATCGATTTGGACGACTGCCAGAGCGTAAGCCAAATCCTGGACAAGAAACTTGACGAAGAGGATCCGATCCCCGGTTCCTATTCGCTGGAGGTTTCTTCGCCGGGTTTAGAGCGGCCTTTAAAGAAAGAGACGGACTTCCAGCGCTTTGCAGGGCGTAAAGTGCAGATTCGCACCTACCGCGGAGTTCATGGGCGCAAGAATTTTGAGGGTGTCTTAGAAGGCTTACGGGATCAAAATGTGTTACTACAATGGGAAGGGGAGACCATTGAAATTCCCCTGGAGCTGATTGCCAAGGCTAACTTGGCCCTGGAGCTCTAAAATGGGAGGCAAAGACTGATGAATCTGGAACTGATTGGTGCGCTTACAGAATTAGAACGGGAAAGGGGCATTTCTAAAGAACTGCTCCTGGAGGCCATAGAGACGGCCATCATTTCTGCGTACAAAAAGAATTACGGGGCGAGCTCATCTGAAAGCGCCCGTGTAGAGCTGAACGACAAAACAGGGGAAATCCATGTCTATTCAAGGCGTGTTGTAGTGGAAGAAGTAGAGGACGAGACGACGGAGATCTCCCTGGAAGAAGCGCAGGCTTTGGATGCCAACTACACTTTGAACGATATTGTGGAACAGGAAGTCACTCCCGCGGATTTTGGCAGAATCGCTGCCCAAACCGCCAAGCAGGTGGTAATTCAAAAGATTCGGGAAGCTGAGCGTTCCATAGTCTACGACGTTTATTCCAACCGCGAGGGAGATGTAGTCACAGGTACAGTGCAGCGTGCAGACCAAAGGCAGGTCTTAGTTGATCTGGGTGATGTGGAAGCAGTCCTCCCCCTTAGTGAACAGATCCCTGGCGAAAGGTACGAGCATCATGCGAAGATGCGCTTTTATATCAACGAGGTGCGCCAAAGCAGCAAGGGGCCGCAAGTGTTTCTGTCCCGCACCCATCCAGGTTTATTGAGGGCTTTGTTTGAGTTTGAAGTGCCGGAGATTCAAAGCGGGGAAGTTGAGATTAAGGCGGTGGCCCGGGAGGCGGGCAACCGGTCGAAAATAGCGGTGTACAGCCGGGATCCCAATATTGATCCTGTGGGCGCCTGTGTCGGTGCCCGGGGTTCGAGGGTTCAGGCTGTCGTGGCTGAACTGGGCAGCGAACGCATCGATATTGTTGAGTGGCGGAGCGATCTGGAAGAGTTTATCAAAAACGCCCTCAGCCCTGCCAAGGTTCTCTATGCCCTGATTGATGAAGAGGAGAAAGTGGCCCACACAGTAGTCCCCGATGACCAGCTCTCCCTGGCCATAGGCAAGGAAGGGCAAAATGCCCGGCTGGCAGCACGGCTCACCGGCTGGCGCATAGATATCAAGAGTGAAGAGCAGGCTGCTGACCTGCTGGAAGAGCTGCTGCCGCGGGCAAAAGAAGTTGAGGCAGAACCTGCAGAGCCTGAGGCCGAGGAGCTCGATCTCGAGGTCGAAACAGAAGAAGATCGCGGCCTGGAAACCGAAGTTTCGGCAGATGCTTCTGAACCTGAGGCCGAGGCTGAAGAGGCGGAAGCTAAAGCAGAACCTCAGGAAGAGGATAGGCAGGTTGTGCCGGAAATCAGCGAAGAGGAACTGGCCAGCCTGACCAATGTCATTAAACGCAAGAGTTGGCAGGAGCGGTTTGGCGCCATTGAAAT
>JAAYSR010000004.1 GCA_012518325.1 Bacillota bacterium | reverse complement strand
TCTATGATGATCAAAGTCAACCCGCTGATGCTTTGATCCTGGAAGTCAACTCTGCGTTTGCCGCCGTTGTTGATCGTCCCAAGGAGAGTATTCCGGGCAAGAGGCTCAGAAATCTTTATCCCGGACTTGGGCCAAAGTGGTTACGCAAATGTGCAGAGATTATGGAAAAGGGGGTCTCGGAGAGACTGGAGCTCTACAGCGGAGCCTTGGGCGGATGGTTTGAGTTCCTGGTTTCTCCCCTAGCAGGCGGCAAGTTCGGCGTCATGTTGACCGATATCAGCGAGCGCAAGGAAATGGAGATACTGCTGCAGGAGAGCGAAAGCAGGTACCGCAAGCTGTTTGAAACCGCAAATGACGGTTTTTGGTGGCTTGACAACGATGGATACCTGATTGAGACCAATGAAGGGACAGCCAATCTGTTGGGTTATCGTCCGGAAGATCTGGTCGGCAGGCATTAGTCAGAATTCGTTGATTCAGACTGGCTGGGTGAAGCACATAGGCAATGGGAGGCTGGCGGCTTAGGCAAGCCCAACCGCTTTGAAATCAAGTTAAAAAGGTCTGACGAAAGCTCAGTATGGGCCAGGGTAAGCAGTTCTGCGTTCAGCCAGACTGGCCAAACAGGCTCCGGCATGTTAGTGGCGTTCAAAGATATTACGGAGCAGAAAATTGCCGAGGAAAAGGTTCTGGCCTTGGTAGCAGAGCTTGAGACTAGGAATGACAACAAGAATGAGTTTATCAGCATGCTCGCCCATGAGCTCAGAAATCCCCTGGCAACAATCAACGCTGCAGCGGAACTCCTTGAGTCTTACTCACTCCGGCGAAAGAGACAAGCGGACAATAGAGACGTTAAAACGCCAGGTAGAACATCTGTCTCAGTTGGTAGACGGTCTGCTGGATGTAACACGCATCACCCGCACAGCTCTATCCCTCAACAAAGAAATAATAAAGATAAATGCTATAGTTACCGATATTATTAGTGACATAAGACCGCGTTTTGCCGAGAAAGGTCTAGAATTACTGGAAAATATAAGTCCCGAACCCATCTTTGTGAATGCTGACGTTCTGCGGATCACACAGTGCATTGCCAACATCTTGGCCAATGCCCTCAAATACACTCCGGAGGGGGGGACTGTCCGTATCGAACTAAAGGCGGAGGATGAGAGTGCAGTCATTACTGTAAGAGATACCGGCTTGGGGATTCATCCACAACTGCTTGGCGCAATTTTCGAACCGTACCTGCAGGGGCCAAATGTCTTAAATGAATATCATAATAGGGGCCTTGGCTTGGGTCTTTCTATAGTGAAAAATATCGTAGACCTGCATGGCGGCGAGATTGCGGCAGAAAGTCTTGGTATGGGTAAAGGCTCGGTTTTTACGTTGCGGCTGCCAATGCACCGCTGACCTTAAGTGGGAGGATGGAGTGCGATGTTGCTTGTCATTGATGACAATAGGGAGTTGGCCGACCTTTGGTGCGAATGCCTTACCAGGGAAAAATATGAAGTTGCTGCCGCCTACAGCGGCGAAGAAGGGCTTATCCTTGCCAAGGAACGCAAACCAAGAGTGATTCTATGTGATATACGGATGCCCGGCCTGAGCGGTCATGATGTTGCCAGACGGCTCCGCAGCGATGAAGAACTCAAAGATATCTACTTAGTTGCGGTTTCGGGCTATTCCAGTGAAGAAGATGTAAAGCGTTCTTTGCAGGCTGGATTTGACATGCATCTTAGCAAACCGTTGAAAATTGAGGTTATCAAGGAGCTGTTAGAGGGACGAGTATAAGGTTTACCGGGAATTATCGGCCTTTTGTACTTAGATGCCGGTCTGCTGCCAAATGCTTGGCAGCGGACCGGCTTAACACTTTCGGGAAGGGAAACTGAGTTATTGTATGGAAGGAAGACTTGCACGGCATAGGCAGTAATCTGACGCCCTTCGGCAGGGAGGAGTGTGTGCAGTGACGAGGGATCAAATCAGGAAGCTGTTCTTCAGCATTAACATCTGGAAAAAGGGAGATCAGCGGGCACCTCACAAGCCATTGCTGCTCTTGCTGGCCCTAGGAAAAGTGCAGCAGGGGACGCAATGGATAGCCTACAGTGAGGTTAAGGACAAGCTGGGGCAGCTGCTGCTGGAGTTCGGGCCCCCCAGACCCACTAGAACAATTGACCCTTTTCTGCGCCTGCCCAACGACGGAATTTGGAAACTCTCCATCGACAACCCTCGCTTTCGGGATTCATTTCTGCTCGACCAGGGGGTGACAGGGGGCTTTACCGATGAGATCTATAGTGCTCTGGCCAGGGATCCCGGCCTGGTCAAGGAACTGGCGGAGGGCCTGCTGATTAAGCATTTCCCCGAATCTGTACATGAAGACATCCTGGCTGCCGTAGGCCTTGATCTAGGCTTCAGGCCGGGGATTTCCCAGGAATTTGATCTTGCCAGACAGCGAACCCGGGACC
Organism: Bacillota bacterium; assembly: GCA_012518325.1. Lineage (GTDB taxonomy): Bacteria > Bacillota > Limnochordia > Darwinibacteriales > Darwinibacteriaceae > UBA5420. Next base: position 4,336 of record JAAYSR010000004.1, on the reverse strand, counting down.
CAAATTTCCGGAACAGGGTACTCTTGGCTTATGAGTATTCTTGCGCGATTTGCGGCTTCAATGTAAGGCTGGGCAGCGCGTCGATAGCCCTTGATGCCGCCCATATCAAATGGCACCAGTTTGGCGGGCCCGACATCGAGAGCAATGGCCTTGCACTATGTTCCCTCCATCACAAACTCTTTGATCGGGGCGCCTTTGCGTTGAGGTACTCCCAAGGAGACTATGTTGTGAAGGTGGCCCAGCAGGCTCATGGAACATCGGGCTTCGAGGAGTGGCTGCTCCGCTTCCATGATCGGGCGATCCGCAGGCCCCAAAGTCCTCATTACTGCCCTGACCGGGAATTTGCACAGTGGCATTGGCGGGAGGTCTTCAAAGAACCATCGAGGTATTCACCTGCATAACGGGGGAGGTTTGTCCATGCACCACTACATAAAGGTTTGGCTGCAAACTGAGGCAGAACCCTTGTCCTTTCCAGTGGCTGAAGCCGCCTGGGGACGCTTCAAGCGTTCCTTTGCAGCCAAGAGGGAAGGTTTCTTTATCTTTGCGGCACAGGACGGAAGGACTGTGGCGCTCAACCTGAAATATGCCCGGCTTGCCCAGCTGTGGCTGGAAACAGACGGGAAGAAAGAGCCCGCGTGTGCTGAAGGCCATGAGGTCATGCTGCTTTTTGCCCATAGCGACGCTGTTACATTTGAGGCAAGAGACTCTCTTGAATGGGCCGGCATCTTTTCGTCCATCCGGGCAGCCAAAGGCGGCGAAGTGCTTTCGTTTACTGACAGCAATGGCAGATTGGTCATGTTCAGCACAGATGAACTGATGCTCCTTGCTGCTCCAACTGTTTTTGTGGAAGAAGGTTACAAGCAGATCTACTTCCGGGAACGGGGAACCCTTCCTCCGAGTTAACTTACACCTGGACCTGAGCATATTTATCTGGCGTAAGGGGAAAAGCCCAGATAAAAGCAGGAGTTGTAAGGAAAACAACGAATTTATGTTATGCATGATCACTAAAGATTAGGAGGAAAATGACCATGAAGTCCAAAAGTGCAGTCCGTTTGCTGCTGGTTTTGAGTCTTGTTCTGGCTTTGGCCGCAGGCTCGGTTCTGGCAAGTGAACACCCGTTGTTGGAAGAAGCAAAGCAAGAAGGAAAAGCGGTATTTTACGCCAACATCACCGGTGTAGAATCCATTATGGAGGCCTTCGAAGAAGAGTATGGCGTTGTCGGCGAGTACACACGCATTTCCACTGCAGTGTACATTCCTACAGTACAGACCGAACACCAGGCTGGACGCCTGGCAGCAGATGTCCTCCAGGGGCCCCTGCCTGTGCTGCAGATCCTGAAAGAAGCAGGTATCCTGGCTGAGTACGTATCACCCGTAACTGAGAACTACCCAGAGTGGTCCAAGGATCCCGACGGTGTGATCCAGCAGTTCGGCATTGAAACTGTAGGCATTATCTACAACGCTGAGCTTGTAGATCCTGCGGATGTTCCCAAGTCTTATGCGGAGCTTGCTGATCCGAAGTGGCGCGACAGAATCGTCATGCCAGATCCGATTACGCATGCCACCACCATTACCTGGCTGGTCGGACTCAAGGAACATGTCTTTGAGACCGAAGCTGCGTGGATGGACTTCCTGCGCGGCTTGGCAGCAAACCGGCCCATGTTTGTAGCATCCTTTGGTCCAACACCTGGGCCCATCGAAACCGGTGAAAAGCATATCGGAATCTCGATGCCTAAGTACATTGTCACCCGTGCCCCAGCTCCCCTGGATTGGGCAAGGCTGGAAGGGGAGCCCCTCATGGGTTCTGCACGGGCAATCGCTTTGGCTGCCAATGCAGAAAGGCCTAATGCCGCCAAGCTGTTTATCGACTATTGGCTGTCAGAAGCCGCAGCGAACATCTTGGCAGCTGATGTAGGCGAAACAGTGCTGTACGACGGTGTTTATCCGCCCATCGACGGAATTGACCAAGCTGAGATCGTTCCTTTGCGTGAGCTCTCCGACGAAGAAATTCAGCACTGGTCAGAAGTATTCCAGACTATCTTCTAATTACCTCACAAGTACAAAGACAATAAGAAACAGGCTGCCGTTCTGGCAGCCTGTTTCGTTGTATTGTCACCTAGGGGACTGGTATTGCGCTAGACCCTGAAGTGCTTTCTGTTTTGATCTTCTTGACCCTGCTCTGCGCCAGGGGCAGCTTGAGCAGATTGGCCCCCGCAACCAGGATCGTCGAAAGGGCAACCATGATCAGGCCCAAGGCCGCTACTTGGCCCCAAAGCCCGTCGTCAGCAAGTTTCATAATCTCAACTGTCAGAACTTCGGTGCCCGGCCTGGACAGCACAACCGAAACGCTCAACTCACGGATAAACATGGCGGCCGTGAGGACCCAGGCGGAGATAACCGCCGGAGCCAGGAGGGGAACCACAATATCCCGCAGGGAGCGCAGGAAAGAGGCACCAAAGACCCGGGCGGATTCTTCCAGCTCTTCATCGATTTGAGTAAAGGCGCTCCGGAGGGGCCTGACCCCATAGGGGAGGTAGGTTCCGACATAGGCCACCAGCAAACCGCCAAGGGTGGCGTACAGGGGAGTTTTGACCAGGAACCACATAAACCCGACACCAATGATCATGCCCGGGAAGGAGAAAGACAAAAAGGTGAGTGATTCCAGGAAAGTGCTGGCCTTGCTTTTTACTTTGACTATAATGTAGGCGACGAAGATGGAGAGAAGTATCGCCACTGTGGCACCTACGATAGCCAGGAAGGCAGAGTTTTTCAGTGCACTCAACATCCTGGCGCTGTTAATTACGGTCTTCCAGTTGTCCAGGCTCATCATGCTGAACGCCCGGGCACTCGGCACCATGGTGTAAGGCAGGAAAGACATATAGATCAGCGTAGCCAGGGGTATGACCACAAGAAAGGCAAAGAACAGCAAACAGACAATAAAGAGAGGATACTTGGCCCGCCCAAGCTTGATCTCTGTGGGTCTGAACCCTTTGCCGGTCACAGTGACAAACTGGGCGCTCTCCGAAATAAGGCGGCGGTACAGATAGACAAGGACAATAGCCACCGCCAGTACAATCAGGCCGATAGCAGCTGCCTGGCCGTAGTCAGGCGACCAGCCGATGGAGATGATCCTGTGAATATGTGTAGTCAGAACATAAATCCGTCCCGGCACGCCCACCATGCGGGGAACCGCAAATGAAGCCAGGCTGCGGATAATGGCCAAGGTAAAGGTGGCCAGGATCGCAGGCTTTAAAACAGGCAGTGTGACTGTGCGCAGAGTATGGAAGTTGGACGCGCCGCTCACCCGCGCTGCCTCCTCCAGTTTGGTATCGAAGGAAACCATGGCCGGTGCCATGACGAGGTAAGTGACGGGCAGGTCAAGCATTCCCTCCAGGAAGATCATGCCTCCGAGAGAGTAAATGTTAAAGGGTCCCCGGGCCAGCCCGAACAGGTTACGGAGCATTACATTGAACATGCCGTTGGTTGGGTTTAACAGTGCTATCCATGCCGAGGAGAAAAGCACGTGGGGAATCATCATCGGCACGATGGGCAAAAAGCTGAACAGGCCCTTCAGCGGGATGTCGGTTCTTACGCTCAAATAGGCCAGGAAGGCGCCTAGCACCGTGGAAAAGACGGATGTTCCGAGTACAAAAATCACTGTGTTCGTAAGCGTTGTGGGCAGGTTCGGATTTCCGTAGGCAGATATGTACTTGTCCAGGGTGAACTTCCCGATTGCTCCGATCCCCTCGGAAAAGCTGCCGATGATCAGCATCAAAACCGGTCCAATTGTCAGTCCGCCTACAATCAGAATCAGCAGGGCGGTAAGGGGAACATGGCGATTTGTCTGGTTAAGCACGGCTAGACCCCCTCTTAGGGTTCAGGACGCGGCACCACTCTGGATCGATATGGAGACGCACGCTGTCACCCTTCCGAAGTGGAATGTCGAACTCTATCTTAGCCAGTACCGTGGCATCGCCAATGGCAAACTCTACTTCATGGGCTTCGCCGGCAAAAAGCACGCTGTTTACTTTGGCCTCAAAGACATTTTCAGTCAGCCCCGAATCAGCCTGCAGCACAGTAAACGACTCAGGCCGGGTGTAAATCGTAACAGGAGTGCCGGCTTCTAAGCCTGCAGGGGCGCTGCAGACCACATCGCCCAGGGGGCTTGTGACAACGCAGCGACTTTCATTCTGGTACGATTTGATCTTGGCTTCCAGGAAGTTGGCCCTGCCGATGAAGTCAACCACAAAGGGATCATCGGAGCGAAGGTAGATGTCCTGGGGAGTGCCCCTTTCAACAATCACTCCGTTTCTCATCACAGCAATGTCGTCGGAGAT
>JAAYSR010000058.1 GCA_012518325.1 Bacillota bacterium | reverse complement strand
GAACTAAGACTGAGATTCCGCTTGCCTTCAGGGCATATGCCAATCTTGTGTATAAATACGGAACAGAGCGGTTTCTAGCCAGGGCGGCAGAACTTGGCATCAAAGCCCTGACCCTGCCTGACGTTCCTTATGAAGAACGGGAAGAGTTTGCCATGGCCTGCAGCCAGGCGGGTGTTGCGCTGACTTCTGTTGTTGCCCCTGCTTCGGCGGCGAGGATTGAGAAGATTGCACGTGAAGCCCAAGGGTATATCTGTCTCTCTCTGCCCCCTGGCTTTAACGGGTTCGACTGGGCTGCACTGCGCCGGGCGACAGTTCTTCCGGCGGTTGTGCCCTTAGGCGGCAGCTCCCTGGATCAGCTCGGGGAAACATTATCCAGGGCAGATGGCGTGATCATCGATGCAGAGGTGATGGAGACTGTGGCAGAACATGGCAAGGATGCCTCGAGTTTCGTGTACAATTGCGTGAAAAACATCATCCATCGGGTGCGGGAGATGGGGATGGGCTCGGCAGTATGAGCCGGGCACCTCAGCCGGCTGACCCGAAAAATCGGGAAGGCCGGCTGTGCCCTGCCAAACAATACTGGCCCTGCCGACAAGGAAAACGTCTCTCACAAGGAGAAGAAGAACAAGAAACTTTGCAGTAATAACCAGAGAAGTGAGAGGCGAGTATTATTTATGGAAACAGCAGCAATTGCACTTTTTCTTGCAACGTATATTTTGCTTTTGGCGCTGCCCCGGTTCAGGGCACATGTAGCGGTTCTGGCGGCAGGTGCCTTCATCATTTTGGGCATCATGCCCCTGAATCTGGTCGGAGGCGCGGTGGACTGGAATGTGATCTTGATGATTGCCGGCACCATGGGCATTGTGGCACTTTTTATCGAGTCCCGCATGCCGGCGCGTCTGGCAGACTTGATAGTTGAGAAAACGCCCAACTTGAGGTGGGCTGTGGTGGCTTTGTCATTATTCTCCGGGATTATCTCGGCCTTTGTAGATAATGTGGCTACCGTATTAATAGTAGCGCCGGTTGCCATCAGCATGGCAAAAAAGCAGGGGATTTCGCCTGTGCCCAGTGTTATCGCGGTGGCTATAGCTTCCAATCTGCAGGGGGCGGCCACTTTGGTGGGGGACGCTACCTCGATTATGCTTGGCGGCCATGCGGGCATGGACTTTCTTGACTTCTTTTTCGCCAAGGGACGCATCGGCATCTTCTGGATTGTCCAGCTTGGGGCACTTGCGGCAACGGCAGTTCTGTACTGGATCCTTCGTTCCGTCGAAGGCGAGGTGAAACCCCAGGGGCGTACTGAAGTGAAGGACTATTTCCCTTCCTTCCTCCTGGTTTTCATGGTAGCTCTGCTCATCCTGGCGTCCTTTATCCCAAACAAGCCCGAGATCACCAACGGTCTGATTTGTGTGGGACTGATGGTCATCGGCTTGGTTAGGGGTGTAATTAGGGGCAACAGTCTCAAGTGGGTCTGGGAAAATCTGATGGAAATTGACTTTTTCACTTTGTTCCTGCTCATCGGCCTGTTCATTGTGATTGGCGGCCTGACCCAGGTAGGAGTGATTGACAAGGTGGCAAGTTTCATTGTCAACGCCGGCCGGGGCAATGTCTTTCTGATTTATACCCTGGTGGTGTGGATCTCTGTAGCAGTTTCAGGTTTTGTGGATAACATACCTTACGTAGCTACTATGCTCCCTGTGGTGGGCGGTGTAGCCTCCCTGCTGGGCATCGAGCCCTATCTGCTCTACTTCGGCCTTTTGATCGGAGCCACGCTGGGGGGGAACATTACTCCGATCGGGGCATCGGCCAATATTACCGGACTGGGCCTCCTAAGAAAGGAAGGCTATGAGGTTAAGGCCGGAACGTTCATGCGCATCAGTGTTCCTTACACACTGGCTGCCGTCACCACCGGCTATATCTTGAACTGGCTGCTCTGGAGCGGAACGCTGTGATCGGAACGCAAAATGAAAGCTCCCTGCATGCCAGTTTGAAAGAGCACTACCGCCGCCCAGGCGACCTTGTGGAGGGGCGCATTGGCGGATACCATATCGACCTGATCCAGGCAGAACGCCTTGTGGAGATTCAAACTCAGAATTTCAGCTCCATTAAGCGCAAACTGGCCGATCTCCTGGAGGGGCACAACGTTCAGCTTGTCTACCCAATTGTGCTGAGGCGGGACATTGTGAAGGTTGCGCCGGAAACAGGCGAACTGTTGAGTACGAGGAAATCCCCGAAGAAGGAGGATGTCTACGATCTGTTTGCCGAGCTGGTCAGCATTCCCCATTTGATTCTCCATCCGCATTTAACGGTGGAAGCGATCTTTATCAAAGAACGGGAAATCCGCTGCGACGATGGAAAGGGCAGCTGGCGGCGGAGGGGCGTAAGCATTGTAGACCGCACGCTGGCGGAGATAGTAGACACAAGGTCCTTTGCCTCGGCCTCTGATTACTTAAGCCTTCTGCCCGAGGATCTGCCCAGCCCCTTTACAAACAAGGACTTGGCGGCAAAGGCGGGGATATCCCGGTCCAAGGCGCAAAAAACAACCTATACATTTAGAAAGGCAGGCCTCCTTGCGGAAGTTGGCCGCAAAGGCAACGAAATCCTGCATGCAAGAAACCAGGATTCTGCTTGTTAATCTGTCCTTGAACCGCAATCTGCCCTTAACTGGGCAGTTTTGCTCTAACGGCCGGAGCATTAATACAGCATCGAAATAGAATCCGCTTCTAGCCAGCAGTTTTGCGGTACAAAACAGCAAGCCGTTTTCCCGAACGAATAACAGCAATCCACAATATGCACAGGTTACCCACAAGACAATGGGCAAAACAAATGTTTTTCCACAGCATTTAGTGGTCGGTTCTGTTAATAATGTATAGCAATAAAGGAATTGCTAGTACTGGGGTGTTATGGTATAGTAAGATCCAAACAAAAAATCAAGGGAGGAATTGAATCGATGCGAAAAATGACTGAACAGAACTTGAGAGATGCGTTTTCCGGCGAAAGCCAGGCACACATGAAGTATCAAATCTATAGCGCGGTTGCTGAAAAGGAGGGCTATCCCGAAGTTGCCAGGCTCTTTAAGGCGATTGCCTATGCAGAACTGGTCCACGCCCGCAATCACCTGAAGGAACTTGGCGGTATCGGTGATTCAGTCGCCAACCTCCAGGACGCTTTCAATGGCGAGACCTTTGAGAT
>JAAYSR010000283.1 GCA_012518325.1 Bacillota bacterium | reverse complement strand
TGAGCCAGGCAATGCTGTCCTGAACCCAGTTTGGCACTCTGCTGCACATCTTCCCTCCCTCGATGCTTTTCTCGCAGGTGGAAAACCCATGGGGACCGCAGGCATAGATATGTGATTCAAAGGAAATGTCCTTTTCAATGAGGGCCCGTTGAAACTCAACAGAATCCCTGACTGGGACAACGCGGTCATCCCTGGTGTGGAAGAGGAAACAGGGAGGAGTGTCGTCGTCAACCTCATCGATGGGCACCGGCATACCGGGCTGGCAGAGATCTGCGATTTCCCTGGACAGAGCCGGATACCCTAAGATAGCGGCATTGGGGCGGTTTTTGCCCAACGTGGCGCCGCAGGCAGCCAGGTGTCCACCGGCTGAGAATCCCAAAACAGCAATCTTGTCCGGGAAGAGATGCCACTCATCGGCGTTGCTCCGAATCAGTTCCATGGCCTGCTCGTAGTCGTTCAAAGGATTGGGCCAGGCCTTGTGTTCGCCCACTGAATAGCGCAGGATAAAGGCCTGGAAGCCGGCTTTGGCGTAGGCCAGGGCAACAGGCTCTGCCTCCCTGCCGGAACAGAAAGCATAGCCGCCCCCCGGCAGGATTAAAATCGCCGGCCGCTTCTCAAGCCTGACAAACTCCCCGCCTACGTTTTGAATCAAGGCTGTCAGCCTGACGTTCCGCTCATCATTCAGGACAATTTGGTGCAGTTGCATTTTCATCCTCCTTTTCCAGATCAGTCTCAGATCACCCCAGCTGCTTCAGGGCTTTATCCAGTGTGGCCAAGGCGTCCTCGCCCACTCTCAGCACATAGCTGCCCTCCAGCACTTCCCGCAAGGGGACAGAAGCTACCTGGCTGTACATGCTCGGCGGGATGTACTCGACCTGAGGAATGTGCTCCCGCACTGTCTCCCAGGCCCTAGAGTCCACCATCAGCTCCGCCAGGGTTGACTCGGTACTGTAGACTTTGCGATAGGCTTCGGCAGGCATGTAGCTGAACTCCCAGGTGCCGCTGGTCAGTTCCACAGCTGCGCAGTCACCCTCCTGCACGCCTTCAAGCCCTGCCTGACTGAACCGTTTACCGTTGACGTTGAGTTCTTCCAGCCTGGCATGGGGCAGCACAGCCTTGGCGGAAGCATTGAAGGGGATGACAAACCTGAACTTGAGACCGCCGGCTTCATCGATCTCCCACTTGCTTTCATAGAGGCCGACGGGGGATTTATAGCTCATCTTGACATACCCCAAACGGGCATCCGGCATGGGCCGCAAGAGGACCTTCCTAAAGCCCGGTTCTTCTTCCAGGGGATTCAGCCCGGCAGCATTGCGGTAGACCCATTCCATAATCGAACCGTAGGCATAGTGGTTGAGGGAATTCATGCCGGTGTCGCTTATAGAACCGTCTGGCAGAACCGAATTCCAGCGTTCCCAAATCGTTGTCGCCCCCATTTTCACGGCATAGAGCCAGCTTGGAAAGCCTTCATTGAGCAGCAGCCTATAGGCGATGTCATTGCAGCCGTTGTCTGAGAGCACCCGGCAAAGATAGGGAGTCCCCACAAAGCCTGTCTTCAGATAGAAGCCGTCTTTCGCCAGACGTTTCCGCAGATCCTCAATCACCCTCTCCCTCTGCCCCTCTGGAGCCAGGTCCATAAACAGGGCGAGCACATAGGCGGTCTGGTTGTCCAGGGCCAGGCGTCCGCCGGCTGTAAAGTACTCCCGCCTGATGGCTTCCCTTACTTCATCTGCCAAGGTTTGATACTCTTCTGCCAGATCTGCATAGCCCAGCACCCGGGCGGCCTTGGCAACAAGCCCCGCTGAATAGCAGTAGAAGGCGGAAGCTATATAGGCTTCTTCTGTGCCGCCGAAGGGGCGCTTGGGATCCTCGCCGTCTAAGGCCAGCCAGTCGCCAAAGTGGAATCCTGTGGTCCAAAGCCTTTTGCCGCCGGCTTTTTCGTCCTCACCCCTGATGTAATCCACCCACGCCTTCATGC
>JAAYSR010000282.1 GCA_012518325.1 Bacillota bacterium | reverse complement strand
TACTCAGGGCTCCGCACCCTAGCAACGACTTTGGAGCATCCCAGCCGCTTCGCAGTTAAGCAGACCAGGACATTAACCTCGTCGCTGTCCGTGGCGGCCACCAGCAAGTCTGTCCCCCGCATGTCCAGCTTCTCCAGAACTTCCAACTGAACTCCATTGCCCTGCACCGTCAAGACATCAGCGCGGTTGGCAAGACGGGTCAGAGCAGCCGGATTGACATCCACCACTTTTATGTTATTTTCCTCACTAGCCAAAATTTCTGCAAGCTTTGATCCCAGTTTGCCAATGCCTACTATTACAATATTCAATTTTGGCCTCCTATCTTTTTGTATAATCTCTCAAACCAGCTCCAGAACATACTTTCAGATAATTGTCTCTGGCACTTGACGAGATACTTAGTTTCATGCTATACTATATACACATCGTTTTGGCATGTGATGTGGTCCGTGCTAAAACGCCAAGATCTCCGAATATCATTGTATGGCCGTTTCGAAATTCGAAACTCCATTGTACAGCTGGAGCAGCACAATGACAGCGGGGGAACCGATTCTTTGGGGTGAGTTTTGTTCAGGATTTTCCTGAGCAAAAGGGGCAACTTGGGTGCCCTAACCCGTCAGCTAACCTCGTAGGAGTACGCCAAGCGCATTATCTCTGGGAAGATCATCCCAGCGGTTAGGCGCTTTTTTTGTTCTCACGACTTAGCGCCGTCACTAGACTAAACTGGAAGGGATTGAAAGCTATGGCTGTTGAGAAACCAACAACGATCGAAGACATCAAAGACCATCTGGAAAAGAACCTGGGTAAAAAGGTGTTTATTCGAGCCAGCAAAGGACGACGTCGCTTCTTGGAGTCTGAAGGTACCCTCGTAGAAACATATCCAAAACTGTTTGTAGTAGATTTAGATCAAACTGCTGTACGTCGACGTTCCTATACTTATGCCGACGTTCTTACACAAAACGTTGAAGTCACCATAGATAACAAACGAGTTGGTTCGCACTAGATCTCTTCTGACTTTCACTTTGTTACTTCCTCCCACTGAAAGGACCAGGGACTTTAATCCCCTGGTCTTTTCCTATTTCCCCAGCAGCTCTCCCTCGGCCTCTTTGGCAAAGCGCTCCATAAAGTCCCTGATAAACTGATCTTTCTCATCGAAGAATTCCGCCGACTGGGAGAAGTTTAAAAGCGCCCGAACCTTTTTCACATGGGACATGTACGAATCACGCTGGAACTGTAAGGCGTAATCGACCGATTCCCGGCGATAGGCGCAATGCCAAAAACGAAGCCAGATTTCCTGACTTCCGTAGTGATCAAGAATATCAGCATCCTGCACTAGTTTTACATAGAAGGGATATTCCCGAGCCTTGCGCAGTGTATGGGATCCGACGATTTCCACGATTTTCTCGAGCTTGTCAGCAGGGCACAGATCTGCCAGGATCTCCCTGCAAATCAGGGCCCCATACTCCCAGTGGGGCTCAATCCCTTTCCCCACATCGTGAAACCAGCTGCCTACAACAAGGACATCGTCATACTGTTCCTCATCCGGGAAAACCAGTTTCCGCAGCTGGACAGCTATTTTGGCAACCCTCTGTCCATGGAAGAATGCATAACCCGGTTCCCGATCTGGATGGGAATGCCTTGTGCCCATACTCTGCCATGCCTTTTCTCGAATCACTTCTAAGTCCATCCACAGGCCTCCCCCATCGCTTTTCTAACCTTTATATTCTCACTTTAATCGACAATCCCTGTTCACATCTTCCGCCCACTCACCAATAGATGATTCTTTCATAGTCTAGTAAAGTGAAATGAAAGGAAGTGGCTGCTTTGACCTTGGCGGAACTGCTGCCCGGCGAATCGGCGATTATCCGGAAAATTGACACCGAGGGGCTGCTGCGGCAACGTCTCCTGGATCTTGGCCTTTTACCGGGTACCTGCATCCAAACCCGTTTCCTCGGCCGCAGGGGAGATCCTGCAGCCTATCTGGTGCGCGGCACAGTCCTGGCTCTCCGCCGCTCCACCGCCCAAAAAGTGCTAGTTCAACCAATAGGGAGGTCGTAGTCATGCCCGAGCCATACTTGATTGCCCTGGCAGGAAACCCCAACACCGGAAAAAGCACAGTTTTCAATAAACTGACCGGACTAAAGCAGCACACCGGAAACTGGCCGGGAAAAACAGTTCGTTTAGCGCAAGGAAGCTACCGCTACCAAGGACAAACTTACGAACTAGTTGATCTGCCGGGGACCTACTCCCTTCTTCCCGCCTCCCCGGAGGAAGAAGTTGCCAGGGACTTCATCTCATCGGGCAAGCCCCTCGTTACGGT
>JAAYSR010000057.1 GCA_012518325.1 Bacillota bacterium | reverse complement strand
ATTTCATGTTCTGCATCTGACAAAAACCCGAGAACAATCTCTGTATCCACAAGATTTTTTGCACAACCCAGTGAGACAACACCAATTTTCATTCGACATAAACTCCTAGAAGTGATATTATTTCGCTAAATCCAGATCTAGTATACCATTCTTATGTCGGTCACGAAATAGCCTTTTACAGAAGGATTTCAATTCCGGATGTTGAACAAGTCATAGGGATCGCTCTGCTTAGCAAAGGAGAAAACATGAAAGACGGTTTGAAGTACTTCGCCCTCATCACCCAAGTGGGCGTCACACTTTTTGTCAGTGTTTTCATTTTTACCATCTTAGGGGTATACTTAGATCGTCGGCTGGGTACAAACGCGATATTCACACTGGTTTTTGTGCTTCTCGGCTGCATTGCTGCTGTAGCCGCCGCGGTAAAACTGATCTTGGACACCTTGCATAAAGATTCGGAGCATAAGTAGCATGTTCAATGAAAACGACGTCTTACGTACAACACTGGTCATGACTCTGATAATCAGCGCTGTTGTCATGTTCTTGAATACCCGAGCTTCCCTGGGCATTCTATTAGGAGGGCTGATGAGCGTTCTGGCTTTCCGCCTTATGATCATTGACGGCACGAGGTTTTTGCAAAAGGCCAAGCAGGGCACAGTGGACGCTAAAGGGGCCTATCGTCTGACCTTCAAGGGTTTTGCCAAACGGTGTCTCTTTTATTCCCTCGCACTGATTGTGGCGATAGTCAATCCTTCATTGAGCTTTATGGGCACCCTGATCGGTCTGCTGATGCCACGCTTAGCGATACTTTATCACCTGATTCATGGGAGGATCAAACGTGGAACCTAATATTGTTTTTCACATCGGAACTTTTCCTGTCTATGAACCTGTCTTTTGGACCTGGATCATTATGGCGGTCCTTGCCATAGCCAGTCTTCTTCTAACCAGAAACTTGAGGAAAATTCCCAGGGGGATGCAGCATTTTCTTGAGGTTGGCATTGAATGGGTGGAAAGCCTGATGTCAGTGGACGTTGGCCCCGCGAGGAAGATTTTCGTGCCACTCATTCTCATGACTGCCCTGTATGTAGGTCTGTCCAACCTGATTGGTGTTGTGCCTGGGGCCTATTCCCCCACCGGAGATCTATCCACAACTCTGACACTGTCACTGATCATCTATATACTCGGTCATGCAGCCAGCATTGCCAAGCACGGTCTCCGTTCCTGGCTGAAGGGCTTTGTCGATCCCTTTCCGTTTCTGCTGCCGCTGAACATCGCTGGAGAAATCTCGGAGTTTGTCTCCCACTCTTTCCGTCTTTATGGTAATATCTTTGGCGGAGGAATTCTCCTGGGCATTATCTACATGATGGCCCCATACATAGTGCCTGTCCCGCTTTTGGCCTGGTTCGGCATTTTTATGGGCATCATCCAAACAGTCGTGTTCACGCTGCTGGCTTCAGTTTACATCCAAAACAAGTTAAACTAGGTTATGAGCCAAATTGCGAAGGGGGGGATAACGTTATGCTAGAAATCGCTATCATTGTTGCCGCAATTGCCCTAGGTTCTGGTATTGCCCTAGTCGCAGGAGGTCTGGTAGGTATTGGTGAAGGATATGTTGCCGGCAAGGCCGTGGAAGCCATGGCCCGTCAGCCTGAAATGGAAGGGCAAATTAGAACTACAATGCTGGTCGGTCAGGCCGTTTCCGAATCCGGTGCTATTTATGCACTAGCTGTGGTACTGCTGCTGATCTTCACTGTGATGCAGCCATTGGTAAACCGTTTGCTGGAACTACTTTAAGTCTGGAGGGTGCTCAATCAGGGCACCCCGTCAGACCGCACTTTTGTTGTGGAGGGTGACTACATTTGTTTAACCAAAATATCATGCTTGCCCAAACGGTCAACTTTATCCTCCTCGTCCTTCTGCTCTACAAACTGCTCTACAAGCCGGTACGTACTTTTCTAGACAACCGTACTGCTGAAATTGAAGGACAGATCAAAGCTGCCGAAGAAAATCAAGCCGCTTCCCTTGCCCTTCGCCAGCAGCTGGAAGAGCAAATGAAGGACAGCAGGCAGCAGGCGCGGCAGTTTCTTGATGAAGCAGCCAAGCGTGCTGAAGCCCTCCAGGCCGAAATGCTTGAGGAGGCCAGACAAGAGGCTGCTGCCATTGTCCGTAGAGCGCAGGAAGTTGCGGAACTGGAAAGAGAAAAGGCATGGGCTGAACTTAAGAAACAGGTTGGTGAACTGTCACTGCTCTTAGCATCTAAAGTAATTGATGAAGCGCTGGATCAGAAACAGCATCAACTTCTCATTGATCAGACCTTGGCCCAGCTGGACTACCTGGATAAAGGAAGTCACCTGCAATGATGAGTGCTGCTAAACATTCTCAGGTTGCCAGACGCTATGCTGAGGCCCTGTTTGCCGCTGCTGACCCTTCTATCCGCAATGAACTCAATGAGGAGTTCAAGCTCTTGCTCACCATTCTTGAGGATCCCAAGGTCAGAGATGCCTTTCATCATCCGAATACCTCAAGGGAGCGCAAGGGCCAGTTGATTAAGCTGATGCAGCTCTCCCCTGTAATGGAAAACTTCCTCCTGCTCATTGTGGAGAAATCGCGGGAGGCTATACTCAGCTCTATTAGCTCCTATTTTGACCAGCTGGTTCTTGAGGCACAGGAGACCACAATCGCAGAGGTTGTCTCAGCCGTGCCTTTGTCAACCGAAACCCTAACCGGACTAGAACAGAAACTGCAAAAGTTTACAGGCAAGGCTGTGCGTCTTCAAACCCAAGTAGACTCCTCCATCGGAGGAGGCCTTATCATCAAGGTGGATGGAAAGGTCATTGACGGCAGTGTCAGCAATACACTCAAACAGCTTCAGCGCTCATTATTAATCAGTTAGAAAAAAGTCCTGGCGGTCGCATACTGCAACACTCCGGGACTTTTTTAT
>JAAYSR010000281.1 GCA_012518325.1 Bacillota bacterium | reverse complement strand
TTCCCATCCCGAACACAGAAGTTAAGCCCTTCAGCGGTGATGGTACTGCCACATCTCGTGGTGGGAGAGTAACTCGCTGCCAAGATTAATTTTCAAAACCTCGTACACTGTACGGGGTTTTCTTTTTTGCTGCCGGGCAACTAAGACTAACATCATGTGTTTGTTCCAGTTGGTTTTACTTCCCCATACTTTTAGGTATTATGAAGTCAGGAGGTATGAAAAGTATGAGTAATCCAAGAAGTAATATTGCTGCGAACCTTCGTTTTTTACGCAATAAGCACCGCTTGACCCAGGAGGAAGTGGCGGAAAGAATAGGGGTCACCCGCCAGGCAGTGGCTAAGTGGGAAAGCGGAGATACACTTCCTGACATATTGAACTGCGAGGCACTGGCTGAGCTGTATGACGTTTCCCTCAATGACTTGGTGCGCCATGATCCCGAAACTGAGGGGATGCCTATCCCGCCAAGACACAAGCATCTGTTCGGTGTAGTCACGCTGGGGGAGCGGGGGCAAATTGTATTGCCGAAAAAAGCCCGGGATATGTTCGGGCTTCAGCCGGGAGACAGCCTTGTGGTGCTGGGGGATACCAGCCCGGCGGCACCGGGGATGGCCCTGGTGGACAGCAAGTCATTCCTGCGCATGACTGGCCAGGCGATGGAGAGCATTTTTGGAGATAAGGGGGAGAAGTGATATGGCTGTTTTGTCTGTCAAGGGACTTACGAAAAGATATGACAATTTCACTCTTGATGGTGTCAGTTTTACTCTGCAGCCAGGCAGAATCATGGGGCTGATTGGCAAAAATGGTGCGGGGAAAACCACCACTTTGAAGTCTATTTTAAATTTGGTCCGTGCTGACGGAGGAACAGTGGAGATGTTCGGCCGTGATTTCCTCCAGAACGAGCAGCAGTGCAAACAGGAGCTTGGGGTTGTCCTGGGAGGAATAGATTTCTACAGCCACAAGCGCTTGTCCAGCATTACCGAAGTTACGAGGCGCTTTTACACTAACTGGGATGAACAGGCGTACCAGAAATATCTGGACATGTTTGAACTGGTGCCCAGCAAGAAGGTGAAGGAGCTGTCTTCGGGCATGAAGGTAAAGTATATGCTCGCCTTGGCCTTATCCCACAACGCCAAGCTCTTTATCCTGGATGAACCCACCAGCGGGCTTGACCCTGTTTCCCGGGACGACTTGCTTGTCCTGTTTAGGGAGTTGGTTAGAGACGGCGAACGAAGCATTTTATATTCCACACATATAACCTCGGATCTGGAAAAATGCGCTGACGACATTACCTATATCAAAGACGGCAAGTTAGTGAAGAGCGCTGACAAAGGGACTTTCATTGAATCCTTCCAGTACTTGCGGGAGAGCGGAGAGGATCGGCCGCTTTCGTTGGAGGAAATCATGATTAGGACAGAAAGGAGGGGCTACGATGTATAACCTGCTTTACAAAGAGCTGAGGCTGGCTGCCCATCCCAATCTATTTGTCTTTACGCTGCTGGGGGCGCTGGTCATTGTCCCCGCCTACCCCTACGGTATGGTTTTCCTGTTCGGCTGTCTTGGGCCATACATCACTTTTACCTATGGGCGGGAGATCAATGATATCTACTACACCTCACTGCTTCCGGTGAAAAAGCGTGACGTCGTGAAATCCAAGGTTGCCCTGGTGGTCTTAAGCCAAATGGCACAGCTCGTGATTTCCCTGCCCTTTGCACTGCTGCGCCTGCGGCTGCTGCCGGAGGGGAATCCGGCGGGCATTGAAGCCAATGTCGCTTACTATGGTTTCGGGCTCATGGTCTATACAATCTTCAACGTTATCTTTCTAACCCATTTTTTTAAAACCGGCTACAGAGTGGGCTGGTCCTTTCTCTGGGCAATCATTCCCGCCACCCTTGGGGTTCTGTTGATGGAAATCGTCGTGCATTTTCCCCAGTTTGCCTGGCTGGACAGCGTAGAAGGAGCCATGCTCTTCAGGCAGCTGCCCATTTTGCTGGCAGGCATTCTGGTCTACATCCTTGGCACTGCAATTGCCTACAGGGTTTCCACCAAGCGCTTTGACATCGTTGACCTGTGATTTGATCTCAGCCCTTCGCCCCCTTGGATTTGTCCCTGGGGGCGTTTTGTTGCACGATTCACAAAGCAACAAGCCGATAAATTGAGGGCCGGCGCAAAATCTTTACAAAATGGCTCTAGGCTGATATAGTGTGGTTACATATGATATTGATTGGGGTATTTCAATGGCGACGAAATTAAGGGTTTTTCTGGCTCTCTTTTCCTTCTGGATTGTGATCAGCGAAAGACTGCAGTGGGACAGCCTCCTGGTAGGGGCTATCTGCTGCGCGGGCGTGATTGCCCTCAACAGCGATCTTTTTTGGGGAAAAGACGACTTACCCCGGTTCACCTTGCGCCGGACCTGGATCATGATTCAGCTCATCGGAGTCTTACTGGTAGAAGTGTTTAAAGCTAATATTCAAGTGATGAAGTTCGTTTTAAGCCGCAAAATTGAATGCCGGCAGGGGGTTGTGATCTATTGCCCTACCCTTAAGCATAAGTGGCTGCGGGTAATGCTGGGCAACTTTATCACCCTCACTCCCGGAACCATGGTGTTGGATATTGAAGATGAATGCTTTACTGTGCATTTGCTGGACAAGGAGTTCGCTGATGGGGTTCTTCAGTGGAATATTGCCCAAAAGCTGCGACGTTTGGAGGAAGAGTAATGATTGAAATTGTGCTTAGTGCAGGTGCATATATTCTCATTGCCCTCATGTTTGTCTGTTTTGGCCGCGCGGTTGTCGGGCCGTCTGTGCCTGATCGTGTTGCAGCGATTAACCTGATTGGCACAAAGGCGGTTACAGTGCTGGTTTTCGTCGCCCTGGCGACCCGTCAGCTGTTTTTTGTGGACGTTGCCTTAGTGTATGCCTTGGTGAACTTTCTCACGTCTGTGGGGATGGCCAAGTATATCGAAAAGGGAAGGCTGGGTTAGGAGGAAAACAATGTGTTAATGCTTATTCGCGATATTATTGCCGCAATTTTCGTGGCAGGAGGCGTCTTCTTTTTTCTAGTCAGTGTGATTGGTTTGATCCGCCTGCCGGACATTTATATGCGCGTTCATGCTACCGCAAAGGGAGACACACTTGGCCTGGGCCTATCACTTTTGGGGGCCATGATCCACATGGGTTTTTCATTTACCAGCCTGAAGCTCCTGCTGATTATCACCTTCATTTGGATTACAAGTCCCACAGCAGCCCATCTGATTGGAAAATCCGCCTACCGTACAGGTGTTCCAGCTGCCTGCGGCAGCATACCTGTTAAAGATGTCTCTGGAAGGGAGAACCAAAGATGACCCTGGTACATTTTCTGCTCTTGCTGTTCTTGGTTGTCTGCGCTTTCTTTGTGGGCCGCACCAAGGATCTGATCAGCGCCGTCATTGTCTTTTCGGCCTATTCCCTCACTATGGCTCTGCTCTGGCAGCAGCTGGCATCGCCTGACGTGGCCATTACCGAGGCGGCAATCGGTTCCGGGGTTACAACCCTGCTTCTCTTTGCGGCAATCTCCCGCACAAGGAGGATGGAGTGATGCGAATTGCCCTAGAGGTGGTAACACTGATTGTGATCGGAGCATTGCTTTTGATGGTGGCTCAGGAAATGCCTGCCTTTGGTGATCCTGCGAACCCGGTGCACAACGAGGTCAGTGAGTTTTATTTGGAGAACACCCAAGAAGAAACTGGTGTGCAGAACGTTGTCGCGGCCATCATCACTGACTACCGCGGATTTGATACTTTGGGCGAGCTGACGGTGCTTTTAACAGCAATCGCCGGTTTGCTGGCTGTGCTGCGCAGCTAAAGGGGGTAGTGTCTTGAGTGATATTATTGTACGGGTAGTAACCCGGCTGATGATTCCTTATCTGCAATTGTACGGCCTCTACATCATTCTGTACGGCCACAATTCCCCAGGCGGAGGTTTTGCAGGGGGAACTGTAATTGCCTCCAGCTTAATTTTGTATGTCCTGGCCTTCGGCATCGATGATGAGGATCTTCGGCTGTCCCCTTCCGTGGCGCGGATTATAGAAAGCTGCGGGGCGTTGGCCTACGTAGGCATTGGTCTGGGCGGGATTCTTCTGGGCGCCAATTTCCTCAGCAACAAAGCGGCAGGGTTCCCCCTGGGGATACCCGGTCGTGTTTTCAGCGGGGGGACCATTGTGCTTCTGACAGTCTCAATTGGGCTTAAGGTGGCCTCGACGATGATTACCCTCTTCGTGAACATAGCGGAGAAAGAGGGGGAGGAAGAGTCGTAATGGACAATCTCTTTTATGCTATGGTCTTCATTATCTTTTTAACTGGCTTTTGGATTATGCTTAGGCAGTCCAATCTGATCAAGAAAATCATCGGCATGAACATTATGGAAAGTGCAATCTTCCTTTTTCTCGTTGCAATTGGCTACGTGAAGGAGGGCAGCGCGCCCATCGCCATCGATGCGAATCCCGGGTTGGCCTATGTGAACCCGCTTCCTTCTGCCTTGATTCTAACCGGGATTGTGGTGTCAGTCAGTGTGACTGCTTTTGCCCTAGGACTTACTGTGCGCCTCTACCAGCACTATGGAACGATGGATGTTGATGAGATTACGCGTATGAGGAGCGAGGAACTATGATCACCGCGCATATTATGCCCTTGACGATCCTCCTGCCTTTAGTTGGAGCATACTTGATTTTGCTGGTGGGCTCGAAGTACCGGCTTTTTGCCCGTAATGCTGCTTTGGCAATAACCGGGGCAACATTTGCCATGGTTTGCTATATCACCTACCTGGTTTCCAGCCACGGCAAAATGTCCTATTACTTGGGTGGCTGGGCCCCTCCACTGGGAATAGAGCTCAGGGCGGACCCAATTACGGCCTTTTTACTTTTGACTTTTGCCAGTGTTTCTTTTTTTGTGGTCCTTTTTGCCTACGACATTCTGCCAGGGGAGATCAAAGGCAAGGTGGTCACCCGTTACTACGCGCTGTACCTTGTTTTGCTCGGATCGCTCCTGGGCATTGTGCTGTCCAATGACTTTTTTAATATCTATGTTTTTCTGGAGATTTCATCCATTGCGGCTGCAGCCCTGGTGGCAGTAAACGGGGACAAGCTTGCCATGGAGGCGAGTATTAAGTACCTGGTCATGAGCACCCTAGGATCGGGGACTGTGCTCATGGGCATTGCGGGTCTTTACATGGTCACAGGCTATTTAAACCTTGATTTTCTGGCAGGCGCACTGCCCCAGGCTTACGCGAACTATCCCCTCACAGTTTCCATGACGTTAGGCATGCTGACGGTGGGCATTGCGGTTAAGGCTGCCCTTTTCCCCCTGCATGTGTGGCTGCCTGATGCCCATGGATCCGCGCCCACATCGTCGAGTGCGATCTTATCCGGCCTGGTTGTGAAAGTCTATATTGCAGTTCTGCTGAAGCTGCTCTACAGGGTTTTCCCCTTGGACTTCTTAGCTGCTATGCCCTTGCAGGGAAGCCTTTTGGTCATGGCTACGCTGGGCATCTTTATCGGATCGATCATGGCAATCCGCCAAAGGGATATCAAAAAAATGCTGGCTTATTCCACTGTAGCCCAGATAGGCTATGTCTTTTTGGGCATCGGCCTCTTTTCTGAAAAAGCGATGGTTGGCGCGATCTACCACGTGTTCAGCCATGCTGTGATGAAGAGTATGCTCTTTTTGTCTGCAGGGCTTTTGATTAAGTACAGCGGCAAGAGGACGATTGAAGATCTTTCCGGCTTAGGACGCATCTATCCCATCCCCATGGTAGCCTTTTCCGTTGGTGCTCTGTCCATGGTGGGGATTCCGCCTCTAGCCGGCTTTATGAGCAAGTGGTACCTTGGCTGGGGTGCCCTGGAGGCGAATCAGCTTCCGTTCTTGCTTGTGCTTTTGGTGAGCAGCCTCCTCAACGGCTTTTACTATCTGCCCATTGTGATTGGGGGCTTCTTCAAGCCGGCTGCAGTGGCAATCAAGGAGGAAAAAATTCCGCTAGGTGCTCAGATTTCGCTGCTGGTCCTGATAGCCGCCACCTTTTTCTTTGGCCTTTTCTCAAATATTCCGGTAAATTTCCTGACCCCGACAGTGCAGGGGATCTTTAATGCTTTCGGAGGGGGGATTTAGTTTGTCTGAAGCAATCAGTATTTTGCCTTTACTCCTTGTGCTGCTCCCCACTCTAGGCACGGCGGCGGTAGTGTTCGCCGCCCGCTATGGCGCACAAGCGCGCAGCCAGGTGACCAACCTTGTGATGTTTGTTACGTTTGTTGCAGCCTGCTGGCAGTTCTACCTGGTTCAGCAAGGCACAGTACTCGTCTATGCCTTGGAAGGTTTTATGGAGTTCGGCCTGCGCTGGCGGGTTGATTTTGTAGGGGCGGTCTTTTCTGTGGTGGTGACCCTGGTCTGGTTTTTGGCGACTGTTTTTGCCAGGGATTATATGGCCCATGAACACCACCAGACACGCTTCTTCGCCTTTTGGACCTTTACCTTGGGCGGCACGGTAGGCGTCTTTGTCGCTGGCGATTTGTTCAGCCTGTTTCTCTTTTTCGAGGCTATGACCTTTGCCGCCTATGTTCTGGTCATTCACGAGCAGAATCGGGAAACCATGCAGGCAGGCAATGTTTACCTGTATCTGAGCATAGCCGGGGGGCTTGCGCTCCTTGGTGTGATCTTCCTAATGCAGTTTGTTGCGGGTGCCACAGGCTTTGAGCCCGCACTCCATCTAATTCTCGCCAAAGGCATCAGCCCCTGGCTGGTGATGGTGATGCTGATCGGCGGATTTGGCGTCAAAGCGGGCATGATCCCGTTGCACATCTGGCTTCCCAAGGCCCATCCGGTGGCGCCTGCCCCGGCCTCGGCGGTGCTGTCCGCGATCATGATTAAAACAGGCGCCTACGGTTTCCTGCGCATGCTATACGTAGTCTTAAGCGTACCTGACGGGAACCCTTTGTTTATCTTCCAGCAGAATTTTGGCTATCTTTTCATCTGGATCGGGGCAATTACGATGTTTGTCGGGGCCATCATGGGCATTTTGAATGACTCCATGAAAAGGGTCCTCGCTTATTCCAGCATCAGCCAGATGGGCTATATTCTCTTCTCTGTGGGGTCAGGTGTACTTTTGGGGTCCAGGGGAGCCTTTGGTTTTGCCGGCGCCTGGATGCACATGATTAACCATGCCTTTTTCAAGTCTTTCCTCTTCCTTTTGGCCGGGGCAGTCTATCTGCACACCGGCGAACTGGACTTAGACAGGCTTGGCGGCTTGCGCAAGCAGATGCCCATCGCTCTGGGGTTTTTCCTGGTTGCGGCCGCGTCCATTACAGGCATTCCCGGGTTTAACGGCTATGTCAGCAAGATCGTGATCCATGAAGCGATCCTTGAAGCCTACCATCTTTTGCATTGGCCTTCATTGCTCTGGCTGGAGCGGATTTTTGTGATTACCGGAGGCCTGACTGCCGCATATATCTCCAAGATCTGGCTGAAGACCTTCTTTGGCAAACCTAAGCAGGACTGGTCAGGTGTCAAGGAGCTCAGCCTTTCCCACCGCGTCGTCTTTGGCGTCTACGTGGCAATTTCTCTAATCATCGGGCTGTCCGCGCAGCGCGCCATAGACAGGCTGGTCATTCCCGCTGCCAAACTGCTGCCCTTTGACCAGGGAGATATTGCCCATTTAGGCCATGTACCCTTTTGGGGCCGGGCTGAGCTGCTGAGCCCTGTGACTTCCTATGTCATTGCCGCAGCTGTATTGTTTCTTTTGTGGAAGTTCGGCCACAAGATCAAAATTCCCCGCTGGCTTAGTGTGGAATACCTTGTGTACAGGCAGTTTTACAATCTCTGCCGGATGGGAATTCTGGGACTGGTCTATTTAGCGGACAATTGGCTGCCAGGCAGGCTTTCCTCCTTGAGCAGAGCCTGGCGGAGAGTTGATCAGGTGACTCAGGAAACAAAGGCCCAGATTAAGAGGTGGAGGCCGCCTAAGGTTAAGCTTGTATCAGCGACGGATCTGATGAAAAGTTGGAGGCCGCCGAAGGTTGAGCTTATTACCGCGACGGACCTGATGAAGAGGCTGGAAGAGGCCGGGGAGAAAGAGCGTGAGCGCCCTGCAGTCTGGCGTGTGAAAGAAGGGGAATTGAGCAGGCGTATCCAGGAAATCAGGGAAGAGTGGCATAAGCGCGAAGAGCTCATCGAAGATCGCATCTATGATGTTGTTGAGGGGATTCCCAGGGGAAATACTGAGGAAAAAACAAAGAAATCCCTTGAGGAGCGTGTCCGGGAACTGGCTGAATGGTCAGCAGCGAGAAAGTTCAACCCCTATTGGAACACGAAAAACCTAGGCTTTGATGCCTGGATTGTAGCGATTGTAATTGCTTTGATTCTTTTTGTGTTTTTGGTCCTGCGGTAGCCGCAG
>JAAYSR010000056.1 GCA_012518325.1 Bacillota bacterium | reverse complement strand
GTGCTGACAATGCTAGAGAAAGGCAGCGAGATTAGTTGAACATACTGGTTGGTTATCTAAGAGACAATACACAGGCCGTTGGGCCCATTGCCATTATTGTTATGTTACTCAATTTTACCCTGGTGCCGCTGGCGATGCCTGTCATTGTCAGGTTCTTGGTGGGGGCTCTTTCATTAATCATTGGACTGTCCATTCTTCTCGTCGGTGTAGAGATCGGAATCACTCCCATGGGCACTCGCACTGGGTCCAGTTTGGTTAAGACCAATAAGCTTTGGCTGTTCCTTTTGGGAGGAGGCCTGCTGGGATTCTTTGTTTCCATGGCTGAACCTGGCTTATTGGTGTTGGTCAATCAGATCGAATATGTAACGGCTGGGGGCATCAAAGCTTCCACTCTGCTGGCGTGGGTGCCAGTGGGATTTGCGTTAATGATTGCTATGGGTTTTGCCAGGGTGTTTTTGGGCCTGTCCATTAAACTGTTTTTTGCTGTGGGCTACGGTGTGATTCTGCTCCTGGCCTGGTTTACATCCAGGACCTCATCTGAGTTTTTGGCAATTGCATTTGATTCTTCGGGATCGATTACCGGAATCTTGGTTGTTCCGTTTATTATGGCGCTGGCTGTGGGCATATCAAGCATGCGCAAGGACAGCAAACAAGCCGAGGAAGACAGTTTTGGCTTGATTGGCGCTGGAGCCATAGGTCCGATCTTAGCAGTGATGATTCTGAACATGCTTACTCCTGCGCAAGAGTATCCCGTAATTAGTCTGGAGCCGGCCGCTGTGGAGGCAGGATCGGTTATGGGCCCGTTTTGGAGCATTCTGCCTACATCATTGAAAGACAGCATGATAGCCCTCTTGCCTTTGGTGGTTTCGCTTTTGGTTCTGCAGCGAATTTTACTCAAGTTCGAAAAGAGGCAATTTACCAGAGTACTGAAAGGCTTTGTTTATACGCTGCTGGGAACCTTCCTCTTTTTCATGGGGGTAAACGGAGGGTTTATGGAAGTAGGCAGCCAATTGGGCTATCTGCTTGCCTCTTTGGATAACAAGTTCTGGCTGCTGCTGGTCTCCTTCCTGCTTGGGTTTGTGACCATTTTGGCTGAACCTTCGGTCCATGTCCTAACCCATCAAATCGAAGAAGTGACCAGCGGTTATGTAAAGCGCAAGGCTGTGGCCGCATCCCTTTCCATCGGCGTGGGGAGCGCCATCTTGCTCTCCGCGATCCGGATCCTGGTGCCCTGGCTTACTTTGTGGCACATTCTGCTGCCGGGCTATCTCATTGCGATTGTAATGATCTACTTTTCACCCAACCTCTTCGTGGGAATCGGCTTCGATGCAGGCAGTGTTGCTACAGGACCTTTGACCACTACTTTTATCCTGGCTTTTACCCAGGGTGCGGCAAGTGCCTTTCCCGGCGCGGATCTTCTCCGTGACGGGCTGGGGATGATTGCCTTGGTGGCCATGATGGGGATTATTACGCTTACAGGCCTCGGCGTTGTTTTTGGCGTGAAGTCCAAAAAGCAAGGGGTTGAAGCTGATGTCACAAGCGATGCCTGAAAAAGGCGGCTATGAGTTAATCTATGTCATCGTCAACCATGGACTGGGCAGCAAGGTTTTGAGCATGGCCAAAGAAAGCGGAGTCTCTGGAGGCACCATCATGCTCGGACGCGGCACAGTGCAAAGCCGCCTGTTGCGTCTCCTCGAACTGACGGATGTCAGGAAAGAAATAGTGCTGATGGTTGCCGAAAAGTCTTTGGCCCGCAGTATCCTGAAGCTGATCGATGCAAAACTCAACTTTAGCCGGCCCAACCACGGGATAGCTTTTAGAATGCCCGTTGGAGCCTTCATAGGCACCGGGAGCGGCGACTATGAGTTCAGTGCAGATGACGGAGGTGTCAGCAAAGTGCACAGAGCTGTTTTCGTTGTTGTGGACAAGGGCAAGGGAGAACAGGTGATGGATGTTGCCAGAGCAGTGGGGGCCAGGGGAGGCACAATTATCAACGCCCGCGGCTCCAGCACTCAGGAAACCATCAGGCTCCTTAACATGGAGATTGAGCCAGAGAAGGAAGTCGTTCTGATCCTGACCAGGGAAGAGTCTACAGCCGGCATTGTGAGAGCTGTCCGAGATAATTTGAAAATTGATGAACCGGGGACTGGTATTATTTTCGTTCAAACCGTCAGCGAAACATATGGTATCCTAGACGCATAACCCTTACGCCTGCAAACATATATTGAGTGACGAATAGTATAATAAACTATGAGGCGCAGGCTTACATCGTCAAAGGAGGTAAGGTACATGCTCGAGTTGATTGGGGCTATTGTTGTCATTTGGATGCTGATCCATCTATTGGGCAAGATAACTCCTTAATAGAGATTGGAATGATGTTTGGACCCGCTTGCTCGCCTGGCGCTCCAGGCAGCATTGGAGAGATTCCTCAAGGCGTCTCTCCTTTATTCTTTTGGTGAGGAGAAGCAGCATGGGAGAAAAATCGCGACGCATCTTGGCCTTCCTACGCAAGGATTTATCTGAGTCAATCAGAAACAGGACGTTGTTTATCGCTGTTGTGCTTCCAGTTATGGCCTCTTTCCTGTTTGGCGTCCTGGACAATGCTCAGGCACCGAAGGAGTTTTATGTAGCTATTTATGAAGAGGCGGCCTCGGATTTTACCCAGTTTGTAACCTACACCGCGCTCAATTTCACGGTGGAATCGGTCCCCAATCCGGAACAGGGAAAGGCGCTGGTTGAGAGCGGATCAGTGCACGGATTTATCCAGGTGTTGAGGGAAGATGAGTTTACAGTCTTCCTCGACAGCGGACGCCCGGTTTACTTCTTTGCCTTAAGCGAGCACATCGAGCAGCTGATCGAACTTTATTTAGGCGTACAGCCCCGCTACGACCTGGAGATCGTCGCGGTGGGCGAGACTGACGTAAGCCGTTCCTTGCTGCCGGTCTGGATTACAGTTACTCTGAGCATGATCGGTGTGATGGTGGTCTCAGGCATGTTTGCAGAGGAAAAGGATACCAGGACCATTGAGGCAATTGGAGTTTCGCCTGCCGGATATGGGGAGCTGCTTTTGGGCAAGGGCCTGTTCGGCATCCTGCTCAGCTTAGGTACGGTAGGCCTCATGCTTCTGCTGAACCGCGTCTTTGCCCTGGAATGGGAGGGTCTGCTGGCCCTTGCGGCACTTATTCCAGTCGGTGCAGCATGTTTTACTGCCATAGGTCTTTTGATCGGTGTTTTGTCCAGCGGCCAATCTGCGGCTCGCTCGGTTGCTACTGTGATTTACTTCCCTATGCTCTTCCCAGCTTTAATCGCCGAGCTCTCTAGCTTCACACGCATGCTGGCGGTTTTCTTTCCCACGTTCCACCTGTTTAGCGGGTTGGAGGCTGTTCTGCTGCATGGCGGAGGGCTGGGTGTCATCTGGTCTGAACTCCTGATTATGCTGGCCTTTTCATTGACCCTTTGGGGAGCAACATTGCTGGCTTACAGAAAGATGGTGGATTCATATGACTAAAAAGGTCCTGGCATTCCTCATCTCTTTCGCTGTGGCAGCGGGGGGAGCCGTTTTTGCCACCGACTTCGACGTTAGTCAGCTGCAGAGCTTTGTGGCCCAAGTGTACAGTGATTATGCTGCTGCATCCTTTGCCTCTGTCTATAGCGTCATGCATCCATTGATCAGGGAGACCGTCCCAGAGGATCGCTACGTAGAGTTTCAGAGGCAGCACTTTGCCGAGCTGAACCTGGAAATCAGCGAGATTGAAACGGGCGAAGTGACGGTAAATCCCGGAGTGCCCCGTGCACTGCGAGAACTGCTTGCCGGTGAGGCAAGTTGTGAGGTTTTTGGGGTGGAAATCAGTTACAGGGTGCGGCTGGAAACCGGAGTGAAACTGAACCAGAAGATTGCCAAGACGGTATACGTGGCCCTGGCTGATCCGGGGGACGGCAATAAGACTTTGTACTTGCTTTGGGATCCGACCACATTGGAGGAAGAGGAGATGGAGGATGGCAGTCATTGATGTGCGGAAGCTCACGAAGCGTTTCGGCCAGTTTACGGCTGTGGACGGGATCAGCTTCTCCGTGTCCGCGGGGGAAGTGTTCGGATTTTTAGGTCCGAATGGTGCGGGAAAGACATCGACCATCAGAATCCTGACCGGCTTAAGCAGGGCAACAGAAGGCAGCTGCCATGTCCTTGGCGAACAGATGACTCCCGAGAACAAGAAAGTCCGCCGCAAGATAGGCGTTGTCTTTGAAGAGGCAAACCTTTACACCCGTTTGTCAGGCAGGCAGAACCTAGAGTTCTTTGCCGCGTTGTACGGAGTGAAAAAACACAGGGTTTCCGAGTTGCTGGAGGAGTTCCAGCTGGCTGAAGCAGGCAGCAAACTGGTAGCCAATTACTCCAAGGGAATGAAGCAGCGTCTTCTGATCTGCAGGGCACTGTTGGCTGATCCGGACCTTCTGGTTCTCGATGAACCCACCAGCGGCCTGGACTTGGCTTCGGTGGAGCTGATTCGGGGACAGATCCGATCCTGTGCCCAGCTGGGAAAAACAGTGTTCATGAGCACCCACTCCCTGGAAGAAGCGGATGAGCTGTGCAGCCGTGTGGCCTTCATCAATCATGGGAAGATCATCGCTGAAGGTGATCCTGCCTCCCTGAAACTGCGCTTTGGCCAGGATTACCTAAAAGTGGACCTCATCCCTTCGGTGCCGCTGGAGGAATTCCGGCAGGTGGTGGATTCGGTTCAGCCCATCAAAACTGAGCAGGAGGGTAGGGTGTTCAGTGTTCTGTTAGGCCTCAGCAGCAATGAACTCGGAGGCAAGATCGATCAGCTGCGCACCGCCGGGCGCATTTTGCGCATCCACTCCCAGGAAGCTTCTTTGCGGGAGGTCTTCAAGTCAGTGCTTGGATGATGGAAAAAGGATTACAGGAAAACCCAGCGAATTGTATCAGGAGGTTTTCCTCATCAGATGCAGCTCAAAGGATGGAAAAAAACAGGGAGAGTGCTATGGAGAGCTTTACGGTACCTATACATCATGTTCAGCCAACGCAGCTGTATATCAGCGAAGTTAAGCTTAAGAAAGTAAGAACCTACTTAGAGAACGCAGATTTTAACTCCCTTGATCCTCTGCCGGTCAAAAAGATAGGCGACACAGTCTTCTTTACGGACGGCCATACCAGGGCCCTGGCCTTGTTGGAGCTGGGCTTCGGGGATATCAGGGTTTATTGGGATCAGGACGAGCTGGATTGGCTCCAGTATCTGATTTGCCTCGCCTGGTGCGATGAGGCGAAGATTCGGGAGATAGCCCACCTAAAGGACAGGGTTGTAGATCACTCGACATACAGGCGTCTCTGGCACAAACGCTGTGATGCGATGCAAAAAGAAGTCAAAGAGGGCAATTATCCCGCGGTGTGCACTAAACAGATCGCCAGCCCCGAAGAAAAAGCCGCAATCGCAGAGTCTATTCTGCGGGCTCTGCCAGAGTGGTTCGGCATTGAAAAAGCGCTGCAGGATTACGTCCGGGGAGTGGCACAAACGCACTTCTTTGCAGTTCAGGTGGGAAACAGGCCTGTAGGATTTGCCAGTATTGTACATCACAACGAGTTTACGAGTGAGATCTATTGTATGGGAATCTATCAAGAAGTTCACAACCGTGGGTTAGGCAAGCTGCTGCTGGAGTCAGTGGAG
This sequence comes from Bacillota bacterium, assembly GCA_012518325.1. GTDB lineage: Bacteria > Bacillota > Limnochordia > Darwinibacteriales > Darwinibacteriaceae > UBA5420. The sequence continues at coordinate 2,349 of JAAYSR010000056.1, read as the reverse complement.
GGTTTTCTCAGAGGGGAAGGCAAAAAATTTCTGACGGTAAAGACCCTCGGCGACAGCTGGCCCAGTGCAGAGTACGGGCGTACTAAACGTTTCTACCGCTCGGTCGGGTTTTTCCCTTTGGAGGAGTCTACCGAGATCTGGGACGGCACCCCGTGCTTGATCATGGTTAAGCCGCTTTAAGCGAAAGGCACCCCGCCAACGGGGGTGCCGGATTTCTTGAGGCCGAACTCACGCTGGGGTGACCTCGCCTGCAATATTGCCGGTCACGCTCTTTGTGCGCCAGGCCCCTCGCCTGAAAAAGGCAAAAGTGATGATGGAGCCCATCGTCCAGGAAATCAAGAGAGAGATAAAGACCGATTCCGGTCTGCCTGTAGGATGGAGTTCGCTGCGGGTGAGATAGGCGAGCCCATAGGCAATCGGTACTCGCAAGCCTACTGTGGTTATCAGGGAAATCCACATGGGCGTCATAGTATCTCCCGCACCGCGCATAACGCCTGACAGGCACTGCGTGACTGCAACTGCGATGTAGCCTGCAGCCAGGATGCGCAGCATGCGCACGCTGAAGTCAACCAGTTCAGGGGTGTCGGTAAACACCCTCATCAGGTAGTGGCCAAAGAACAGCAGCAGAATCGTGATTGCGGTGGATACGCCCACTGCAATGACAGTGCCGTGCTTGGTCCCTTCTTCCACACGATCGAGGCGTCTAGCGCCGATGTTTTGGCCGGTGAAGGTGGTCATAGCATTGCCAAAAGAAAAGTTGGGCATCATGGCAAAACCGTCGACGCGCATGATGATCACATTGGCGGCTATGACCATTTCGCCGAAACTGTTGGTCAATGACTGTACAGTAATCATAGCCAGCGAGAAGATGGCCTGTGTCAGACCGGATGGCAGTCCGAGCTTGATAACCTTTCTGGACAGTTCAGGATTGACCTTAAGCATTGACCAGTTGAGGTCGAAGTGTTCTTTCATTTTCAAAAGTTTTATCAGACACAGTATGGCAGAGACAGTCTGGGCTAGCACGGTAGCCAGTGCCACCCCTGGGACACCCATATCGAAATAGGCTACGAAAACAATGTCCAGGATTATGTTCAGGACAGTGGAAACCAGCAGGAAGACCAGGGCGGAAACTGAATCGCCCAGTCCCCGCAGGGTCCCTGCCAGAATATTGTAATAGGAAAAGCCGGCAATGCCTAGAAAATAGATATTCAGATATCCTGCACACCAATCAATGATGGATGGAGGCGTGTTCAGCAGCTCGAGGAGAGGGCGGCTCAGCAATGGACCTATCACCATGATGATGATCGAGGCGAAAGCAGTCAGGATAATACAGGTGCCTATGGTGCGGGACAGGTTTTCACGATCCCTGGCGCCGAAGTACTGGGAAACCATGATTCCCGCTCCAACAGAAATGCCCACGAAGAGCACCAGGAGCAGCATCAAAATCGGTCCCGCGCTTCCCACCGCTGCCAGGGCATTGTCGCCTATGTAGCGTCCTACAATGATGGAATCGGCGGTGTTGTAAAACTGTTGGGCAATGTTGCCCAGCAACAGGGGGATAGTAAACTCGATGATTCGTTTCCAGGGAGTGCCCTGCGTCATATCTCTGGCAGCAAACAAAGCCTTAATTCGGGACATAAACAACCTCCTATCGATCCTGTGGTGAAAAAATAGAAGCCTCCTTCAGGCTCCCAGTTACAGGCACTATCATGATCGTAATCCGCGATGCCGGTTCTGTCAATACTGCGATTTACGAAGGATTATTTTTACCAATAGTCAACAACACGTGCGACGCATGTGAGGAGGTACTTAATATGAGCTCGATAGGCAGGGAATTCATGGAAAAAACAAAGTACCAATATTTGGAGGAATCAGATCAGGATCGGGGCTTGCCCCAGCCGCCGCTGGAACTTAGCTATCCTGAAGATGCCTGGGCTTTTGATTTGCCGCGCATAGAACAGATCAGGACGGAGAGCCTGGATCTAACCGAAGCCATAGTTGGGCGAAAAACACGGAGAAAATACCGCGATGAAGCGTTGACCATAGAGGAACTGGCCTATTTGCTGTGGTGCACTCAGGGAGTGAAAACAGTAACGCAGAGACCTGTAACATTAAGGACAGTGCCTTCTGCAGGCGCCCGCCACGCCTTCGAGACTTTTCTGCTGATCAATAATGTGGAAGGCCTGGAACCGGGCATCTACAAGTACATTGCGCTGGAGCATAAGCTCATTGCCGTCAACTTGGAGCCGGGGCTGTCAGAACAGGTTGCGCAGATAGCAGGCAATCAAGTGTTCATTAATGACAGCGCGGTTACATTTATTTGGACGGCGGACATCTATAGAATGAAGT
>JAAYSR010000055.1 GCA_012518325.1 Bacillota bacterium | reverse complement strand
TGTTTCCTCTGACTGAAGTGGTGGGGGCAATCTGGTCAAGTTCTGCAAGGATTGCGGGATTATCGATATCGCCGGCGTGGACAATGCGGTCGCAGCTTCTGAGTATTTCCTTGGCTTGGCTGCGCAATAGGCCATGGGTATCGGAAATTACACCGATGCGGACAGATGACATTGGGAAACCCTCCTTTTTAGGTAGAATACCACAAAATAAGCCCAAGATCCTCTATTGAGGATCTTGGGCTCTTATCTGTCAGCTCAGACTCAGTCGTCTATTTCTGCCCTGAAGGTAGCCTGCAGGGATACGGACATCTGCAGCTGGCCCGGCATATAGGAGTCCAGCTCGCCGCCGGTCAGGCTGGTTCCCTCTATTTCGTAGGAAGAGCCGTAGTAATAGCCTTCTTCCACATGTTCCAGGACCAGATTGCTGGCGCCGTTGGCTTCCGCGATCAGATTTGCTTTCCACCATGCTTCTTCCATGGCGCGCCTGTAGGCTTCTTCTCTTGGAGTACGATTGTCCTGCACTCCGTACTGCAGGCCGTAGATGATATTGGCACCCGCCTGCGTCACTTCATCCAGGAACGGTGCCACTTTCGCCAGGTCGAGGATCTGCACTTCAAAGACATGGCGCAGAGTGAAGCCCTCAGGGACAGACTGTCCGCTGAAGTCATCCCAGCGTTCCTTCTGATACATGTTAAATTCTGAGGTCCTTACCAGGTCAGGGGCTGTATACTTCCCGACAATTTCGATGATAGCCGCCATCACTTCATGGCTCATGGTCAGTGTCTCTTCAGCAGTTGCACCGTCAGTTTTCGCGCCCACCCACATCTGGGCTTTCGTAGGCGGAACATAGACGGTTCCCTGTGCCTGAACCTGAATGGTGAACGCGTCGGAGTCATCGCCTAGGACAGGCAGGGCAGCGAGGAGCAATACAACCAGCATCAGCGTTGCGAGCTTAACTTTTCGTTGCATAGCAGTCACTTCCTTATCTTTGTTGCTATACAGTTCGTGCCCTGTTGCGCCTTTTTGGGGCAATGATGCGAGTAGAATTCAAAACTGCCAGAATTGTTACCCCCACATCGGCAAAGACTGCCTCCCACAGGCTGGCCATACCTAAAGCCCCCAGGGCCAGGACAATCAGTTTCACTGCAAAGGCGAGGACAATATTCTGCCAGACAATGCGGTTGGTAAACCTGGCTGTCTCTATCGCTTCCCCGACGCTTGCGGGATCGTCGTTCATCAGTACCACATCAGCAGTCTCAATGGCGGCTTCAGAACCCAAAGCCCCCATGGCGATGCCTACATCTGCCCTGGCCAGGGCAGGCGCATCGTTAATGCCGTCACCTACAAAGACAACCTTGCCCTTGCCCTGCTTACCAGTTATGATTTTTTCCAGTTCCTCCACCTTTTCATGGGGCAGCAGCTCCGCCCTGATCCGGGCAATGCCTAGATCTTCCCCTGTCTGTCTGGCCGCGGCAGCTGAGTCGCCTGTGAGCATCACAAGTTCGGCTCCCATAGCTTTCAGGCTCTGCACAGCCTGTTTGGCTCCCTCCTTAGGTTCATCCACGAGGGCAATGGAACCGGCGTAGGCTCCGTCCTTGGCTACGTAAACGCCTGCCTGGCCGCGGTGTTCCGCCAATTCAATCCCAAAGCGCTGGAGGAGATGTCGGCTGCCCACCAGAATTTCTGCCCCCCGCCAACGGGCCCTGACGCCAAAGCCCGGAAACTCTTCCAGCTCAGTAAGCTCACTTTGGTCAACTGTTCCGGCAAAGGACCGGACAATAGAGCTGGCGATGGGGTGTAAAGAGGCACTCTCTGCATGGGCAGCCATCTCCAGAACCTCCTCCCTGCTGAAAGGACTCGCTGCAGTTACCTCCTGGACTGAAAAACGGCCTGAAGTGAGTGTTCCGGTTTTGTCAAAGACAATGGTATCTGCAGCCTGAAGAGCCTGCAGATAGTTGCTGCCCTTCACTAAGACACCTTGCCTGCTGGCCCTGCCGATACCTCCGAAGAAGCCCAGGGGAATGGAAACCACCAGGGCGCAGGGGCAGGAGGCAACCAAAAACACAAGGGACCTGTAGAACCAGTCAGCAAAGTAGCCGCCGAAAAAGAGGGGAGGAAGGATGGCGATGATGGCTGCGATACCCACAACCGCCGGCGTATAATACCGGGCGAAGCTTGTGATGAAATCCTCAGTGGGCGCTTTGTTGGCAGTCGCGTTTTCCACCAGGTCTAAAATGCGGCTTACCGCAGAATCACCTGCCAGCTTGCTCGCTTCGATGGTCACCAGGCCCTGGAGGTTAATGGAACCTGCCAGAATTTCATCACCAGGCTGGATTTCCCTGGGCAGGCTCTCACCGGTGAGGGCAGAGGTGTCCAGTGTTGATGAACCTTCCACAACTCTTCCGTCCACTGGAACTCGTTCCCCTGGATACACGACGAGCAGATCGCCAATACCTACATCTTCCACCGAAATGTCCACCGTTGAGTTTTGGATTTTGCGGCGGGCTTTCTCCGGCCTGATGGCAATCAGTGCCGAGATTGAGCGGCGGGAGCGGTCTACCGCCAGGCTCTGCAAAAATTCACCGGTACGGTAGAAAATCATCACAGAGGCTGCTTCGGGATACTCCCCAATCAGGAGGGCTCCAAGTGTGGCAATGGCCATGAGAAAATTCTCGTCAAAAATCTCGCCTTTTTTGACGTTGCGCAGGGCCTGCCAGATTACTTCGCTGCCTGCCAGGCCGTAGGCCAGGACAAAAAGTGTTGATCTTGCCCATCCTTCCGGCACAAAGAGGGCAATGGCAAAGGATAGAATCCCTAAGAAAAAAACAGAATTGCGGAGTGTCATCAGCTTTGCCTTTTCGATTTTTGTGAAGTGTTGTGTTACAACTACAGCCGGTTCATAGGCAGCCACTGTTTCCTGCAGTGCCGCTTGCAGTGCATTTACATCCGTCTGGTCAGTATCAAGAAAGATGCGGCTGGAGGAAAAGTCCACAACCGCTTTTTCCACATGCTCCAGCCTGCTGGCTGCAGCTTCGATCTTAGCTGCACAGCTGGCGCAGGCCAGGCCCTCCAAATTGTACACTACACGCATGGTGTCACCTCAGTTCCCTTCTTGCTCCTTTATGTGCTGGTATCCCTGATCGAAAATAGCTTTAATATGTTCATCATCCAGTGAATAGTAGACTACTCTGCCTTCCTTGCGGTAGCGCACCAGCTTGGCGCTTTTCAGCACCCTCAGCTGATGGGAAATGGCTGACTGGGTCATGCCCAAGAGGTGGGCGATGTCGCACACACACATCTCGGACTGAAACAGGGCATAGAGAATGCGAATCCGGGTCGTATCCCCAAAAACCTTAAAAAACTCTGCCAGGTTAAACAGTTCTTCTTCCGGGGGCATGCTTTCCCTAATTTGCTCTACAACCTCTTCATGGATGACTGTTACATCACAGCAAGGGCTTTTTTCAGTCATAAGCGTCCCCTTTCATATATGAATACCTGTTCATGTATTCAATTGTAGTATAAGCAATCGACCAGCTCCTGTCAACAAAAATGATCGAGGGACAGGCCCTCGATCAATTGGAGCAATTTGACGAAAACAGGAATCAGTCTATCAGGAAAACCACTGAGTATTGGGCTAGGAAATCATAGACATTCAAGGCATCCAGGATAGCCTGGGCATCCTCATCGCTGATGGTGACGCTGGTCTCTGCCGTGCCTTCAATGCTCAGTGCCTGAACCACCAAGGGAGAGACCTTGATGGTCCCCTCGGGCTGGATACGCCTGAGAAGCTCGGGACTGAGCTCCTGCCCGTAGGAGGCTACGCCTGCTTCCTGCAGGAAGCCGTAGGACACAGCAACTCCTGCGTAGATGAGCTGCCCGGACTCTGAGAAGATCTTGGGACTCATGCCCCTTTGCAGATTCAGGCCCCGGGCGTCTACAATCAACCCGGTATAGACCAGACCCTGCCGAATCAGCTCTTCATCTTCCAGGTCAAGTTCCACCCGGCGAATGTTAAAGTCGTCCCACTCCATTTCCACGCCTTCCCCGGCGGTAAATACTACAGTGGCCCTTGTGGCGCCGGGAGGGGCGGTGACGATGGTGGAAATCTGCTGCCATTGATTAGGACCCGCCAGGCTTCTGCTTAACTGGGTTGAACGCAGGTACTGCCCGTGTTCGTTGTGGATGTAGACAGAAGCAAGGGTGGGGGCATCCTGCAAGTCTGTCTTGATGCGTACGCTCACTTCATAGCGGGCGTTAGCCTCCAAGAGAAAGGTTCGGCTGAATTCACCGGCCTGTACAGTGCCTGACAGCACCAGTGTCAAGAGCACAAGCAAGGGGAGTAGAGTCATTTGTCTAAGTTTCATGTTTTCACCTTCCGTTCAATCCATTCCGTTCGTTAGAAAGTTCGCACCGTACCGGCCGGATCTGACCGGTTATGTAGAAAGGGATCCTTTTGCAAGGATCCCAGGTCTGTTAACCAACTATGAGTGTTTGTCCGGCAATGATATTATCGATATCTTCGATGCTGTTCCACTCCATCAGTTCTGCCAGAGTCACTTTGTACTGCTTGGCAATTTTGTAGAGGGAGTCGCCAATTTCCACCTTGTGGATCACCTGTTCAGGCTGGGAGTCGCCGAGGTAGAAGTGGATCGGAATCCGGATTGTCTCGCCTACGGTCAGCTTGTCATTGCTAAGCCCGTTTGCGGACCGCAAAGTCTCTACGGGGACTTTGTAGGCGGCTGCCAGGGAGGAGGCGTTGTCGCCGGGCTGAACCACATGGTAGCTCCAGAGAGGCTCTATGGGAACAAGCAGTTTCTGCCCTACAACCAGCGCGTCCGGTGTGATCCCGGGGTTGAAGTCGAGGAACTCCACAACAGTTGTGTCATACTTGCGGGCCAGCTTGTGCAGGGTATCGCCGGTGATAATTACATGATACTTTGGTTCAGCGGCATCTGCAGCTGCAGCAGCGGCCAGGCTGACAAGCAAGACACATATGATAGCAAAAGTAATTCTTTTCATAATTGCACCTCCACACCCATTATGCATCTGAGCCGGGGTAAAGGCAAAGGTATGTTCTGCCTCAGCTAGTACGATATTCCGCTGCGCCTGAGGGTCCACTCCAAGAGCTCCGGTGTGATGTTCAGCTGAAAGAATACCTCCATAAAGGCTTTATAGGTTGCCGGCAGGTCATTCCCATAGCTGGGGTAGGCAATGGAGTGCAGCCATTCCAGCCCCAGGAGACTGAAGATTGACCCCGGTTCCAGCCAAGTGCACGGAAAACTTGGGATTTGATAGATGCGCCGGTGGCCGTCTCTTTCGATATCTCCGTAAGGATCAAAGACTGAGTGGGGCATAATCAGCACAAAGTCCGGCAGGGGAGGCTGGCTGTTCCATTGGGGCATCTCTATCATGCCTGCCAGCTCCAGAAGCTCGTCAAAGTGTCCCGGTTCATAAGAAGAAATGATGTGCACGGGTATGGGGGCGTATCCTGCCTGCAGCCTCTGAAAACTCTCGAACTGGGCCAGCTGGTTCTCCACAAATGCGGCTAGGGCCTGTCCCCTGACTTCGCGCCCCAAAAGCTGTCCCACCAGGCG
>JAAYSR010000280.1 GCA_012518325.1 Bacillota bacterium | reverse complement strand
CGTCATTAATCAGCTTAAGGCCGTCCAGATCGCCCATGATTAACGCCAAAGGATAATGTTCTTCCCGATCCAGCCGCCTGAATTCCTCATCAAAGTAGGTCCGGTTATGAAGGCCTGTTAAGGAGTCCCGGAAACTCAGGTACTGAATCCGGGCTTCCCGCTCCCGGGTTTCAGTTACGTCCCGGAACACCAGGACAACACCTAAGAGCGCGCCGTCTGCACTGCGGATAGGCGCTGCGCTGTCATCGATGGCCCGTTGCCTGCCGTCCTTCGACTTCAATACGGTGTGGTTGGCAAGCCCTACAATTTTGCCGGTGCGGAGAACTTTATCCACCGGGTTTTCACAGGGCTCGCCAGTGACTTCATTGTAGATGTCAAAGACCTTGGCCAGGGGCTGGCCAATCGCCTCCGTCTGGGACCATCCCGTCAGGCTCTCAGCGATGGGGTTCAGCATGTCCACCCTGCCTTGGATGTCTGTGGTAATAACGGCATCGCCAATGGAATACAGTGTCACTTTGAGCTTTTCCTTTTCTGCATAGAGGGCCAGCTCTGCCATTTTGCTTTCGGTAACATCGCTGTAAACCGCAACGATCTCCCCGGTGCTCAGCTTGAACACGATGTTTTCAAACCAGCGGCACTCATCCTCATCCCGGTAGACATTGGCCGGGTAATAGGCTGTATCACCAGTCTCCCAGACCGTTCTGAAGGTGTCCAGGATGCCGAAACCTTCAACACCTGGCCTGAGCATCCCTAAAGGCTGATTCAGCACTTCCTCTATGCGCCAGTTTTCCACGTCCAGAGCTGCAGGATTGACATCCCGGATAATGTAGTCGTTGCCTGAGGTTCCATCGCCCTGGACCTCGTAAATAATAATGGCGCTGGGGTTGTTAACAAAGACGCGGCGGCTGAAGTCCTGGCTGCTTCGCAGAGCATCCTCCAGCATGCTCTGGGCCCTTGCGAACTCCGCCTTTGCTCTGCGCAAACGATCTGCGTTGTGCAGAAAGACAGCCAAATGGCCTGATTCGGTGGCAAAGGCGGTGACATCGTACCAATGCTCATTGACCTGGAGCAGGTCGGTGAACTCTCTTCTGCCGCCTGCGGAGAGCAGTTCCGTAAAGGACTGGAGCCAGTCCGGGGGAATTTTGCCTCCCTGAAAAAGCCACTCCGACATTCTCCTGCCCTGAGCGGCGGCTTCATTTGTGCCGAAGGCCCGCTCGAAGGACGGATTGCACTTCAGCAGTCTGAAATCTGCCGGCAGACCCTGGTCATCAATGACTGCTTCATTCAGGGAGAAAACCAGCGGCATCTGCTCCACTACCTGTTCCTGGATCGTCTTCATCTAGATACCCTCCGTTGCAGAGTCGATCTGTAATATATTCTACAAGGGACCGCGGAATTCCTAGTACTGCTGACGGTCCCCCCATTAACCGATGTCTTTTATAAAGCAGATGAGCCGGTTGGCCTCCTGGAAGCCGGCCTTAGTGTGGAATTCATAGCTTCCCCCGTTATCTGCTTCTATATCAGAGCCCATTTGGGTGCACCCCCGGCTTAAGGCCCACGCTTCGCCCTGTTCAAGGAGCCTCTTGGCTATGCCCTGCCTCCTGTAGAGCTCCTTTACATAGATGCCTTCTACATAACCGGTCGGACTTGATTCCGAGCCCTCTACGTAGTCAACTCGAATGGATACGTTGATGAAGCCTGCATAGTCCTGGCCCACCCGGCAGAGGAATGCAGTCTCCTTCGGGGACCTCAGGATCTGCAGGAAGCTCTCACGCAGCTCGGCGAAGGAATGACCCGGCCAGAGCATAACGCCAAGGCGCGTCCACTGTTCAAGGTGTTCTTCCCTAACTTCCACAATCGCAGCCAGTTCCTGGATGACTTGTTTCAGAATAAGGGGCTGGATCTCAGGATAGGTAAGTTCAGCGGGAAGATCTTCCTGGAGTGCAAGCTCTGCAATTTCCGATTCGGGCAAAGGGCCCAGTTCCCTGATGTCCGCGAAGAATACTCGCCCGTAGCGAGTATCTCCCTTGGTGACGGAATAGTCACAGATCTCCCTGAGCTCATAGACAGCAGCGCCTGTCTCTTCGTAGAGCTCGCGCCGGGCTGTCTGCAGCATTGATTCCCCCTGCTCCTTCCGGCCCGCGGGAATCTCCCAGGTATCTCTGTCTCTGTGCCGCACAAAAATCCACCTGCCCTGGCATTGACTGGCAACTACCGCGTAGAGCATCTCTGCCTCATCGATCTCGCCTGCCTTGTAAAAGCGAACTTCCACCATACCACTCCTAATCAGGTCTACTGCCAGACTAAGTGCTCTTTTTGACTGGATGCCTGATCACAGTCTTGAATTTTTCCGGTTGGACTTTGCGGGGGTCAGACAGATAGATCTCATGGTGCATCCTGGTCTCGGAAAAATCATGCTCATAGCCCTGCTCAGCCAGGTATTCGTCCATTATTGCCACTGTTTTCGGTTCTTCATCGAAGGGGCCAAGGTGCAGCATTTGCACGCACAGGCCTTCTTCATGGCTCCAAAACTCAGCCGCCGAACAATCCAGCTTCTTTTTCCGAGCAGCCTCCTGTTTGGCCCAGGCAAAATCTTCTTCTGAGACAAAATCGGGCAGGCGGATCACGGAAATCCACCTGAAATCCTCTTTGCGCTCATAATCCACGCCATGCACACCTTCCTGCCACCAGAAGCCTTCCAGAGGAGGCACCACATAGGGGAAATAGCCCTCGATCTTGTAGTCCCCCTTATAACTCATCCTCAGCGTATAGGAGATGGCGTAGAGGACTGGGATGGAGTTCTGGTAGGCGCCGTTTTCCTCATTTGGGTCGCCTGCCCCCCGTACAGCCACAAAGTTCATGGGGGGGACCTGCACAATTTCCGGCTTGGTTCCCGGCTGATACAACTGTTTGTATTCTTTCTTAAAATCAAAAGCCATAACTGTTCCTGCCCTTCTTTTGAATTTGCTGCCAGCTGCCCTCCGCTATGGCGGCTATCCGCTCACTGACGGGCGGATGAGAATAGTACAAAAGTACCGCTAAGGGATGGGGGTTCAAATTCACAAGATTTTCCCTGGCCAACGCCTTCAAAGCCGAGATCATCCAGGCTGGGTCAGTCTGTTCGGCGGCGAATGCGTCTGCTTTGAACTCAGCTCTCCTTGAGAGCAGATTGAAAGGGATGCCCAAAAGCAGTGAAACAGGCTCCAGCAAAATCGAGAAAAGAATCACGCCAAAGCCAAAATGTACTCCCGAAAAGCCAAAGGCAACGTAAAGGCCTGGGCTCTGCAGGATCAGGCCTATTGCCGCCGCATACAGAGCCATCAGCGCCACCTGCCTGCCCAAGAGGCGCCAGGTGTCTTTGTGCACTGCATGGCCCAGTTCGTGGGCGAGGACCGCAAGGATCTCATCATCCGACATGCGCTCCAGCAAAGTGTCAAAAAGGATTACTTCCCTGGTCCTCCCTATCCCGGCAAAGACAGCATTGGACTTGGTGGAGCGCTTCGAGGCGTCCATAACCAAAATAGCTTTCACATTAAACCCCTGGGAGGATCCCAGCTCCTCAATGCGGGTACGCAGCTCGCCTGCGGGAAGGGCAGTGAACTTGTTAAACAGGCGCATCAGCCACTTGCCGACGAAAGCCGCGGCAAGGACCATAATCACCGCCAGGGACGCCCAGGTGGCCGCCGCAAACCCCCAGAGATTGCCTGAAAGCTTGAGGAAAATAAGATGAATGCCGCCTAGGAGCAGACCGCCCAGGGCCAGGGTAACCAGGTAGCTGACAACCGTGTCACGAATAAAGACCTGTTTAGTGGTCCGGTTGAAGCCATGGCGCTCTTCAATGGAAAAGGTGCGATAGAGGCGAAACGGAACCCCTGCAAGCACCATAAACGTCTGATAGATGCCGAGAAAGGCCAGCGTTTGCCAAGTGGGATGTGCCGCCCAGGCAGAAACCTGCCTTGCCAGCCAGGCCAAGGGGCCCAGCAACAGAATCAGCAGCACCAGCAGGTTAAACCCCTGCAGCACCAAGCTGAACCGATGGCCCTCCAGCGAATAGGCCAGCCACTTTTTGTAGCGTTCCCTGTCGTAGACATCCTCCACATTCTCCGGAATAGGCTTGCGGCTGTGCTGGTAGTTCAGAACAGCAACCGCCGTCTCAAATATATATACAGCAAACAGCAAACCTATCACCAACCAGCGCATGCCATCACTCCCCAACTGCTCTTCCGGGGGAATCACTCTGCCCACAGACTTGCCATGCTTTGATCATGGCACTCCCCCTTAAAGCTCTTAAGAATTTTATACCGTTCCACCGCCAGAATCCCCTGCCAATAGCGGCTGGCCACAGCAAATTCCGCAGGATACTGACCCCAGCTCCAGGATATGTTCCACACTCCTTCTGCATTCCGCTGATCCAGGTAGAACCTGAGGTTCTGGAGAACCAAATCTTTCAGCTCTGGATACAAAGGATCGGCAGGGCTCTGGATAAATTCCATTGGAAGCGTTTTATAGCCGTCGCCCCAGCTCGCGGCATCCCTGTCAATAGCAGCCAGAACCAGAGTATCCACCTTCGCCTCAGCTTCGGACAAGCTATACCCGGTCCTGTCCTCAAACTGAGCGCGGCGGGATGATAAGAGAGTGAGGCTCCGCCTATAGCTTTGCACTTCGTGCCGATCCATTTCCCCAGCTTCCAGCAGGCGGGCAACAGCACGGCCCAATGACTCCCAACCAAGGTCGGCCCCTGGGCTGCCCTCCGCTGACCAGTGGATCAGCATGGCTGCCAGCTCCACACTGGGATTAAACATCCAGGACTTCTGCACACCCTCTTCCCAGTGCCACCAGGGTGCGTGGGGATACAGGTTGTTTTCCGGCAGAACTGTTGCCCAGATGCCGGGCTGGATCTGAGGCGTGTCGGTCAGATATGAGACTAGTCTCTGCACGATCCCATCACCAGGCGACGCCCCAATCTCCAGCAGGATCTGGCCTGCTGTGACAGTGGCTGTGGAGGATGAGCCCGGGAGCCAAAAATCAGGCTCGAGGCCGTGGCCAAAACCCCCATCTTCATTTTGGAAAGCCTCCAAATGCCGGATGACGCGTTCTTTGGAACCTTCCTCAAACAGGAACTCCCACCTGGCCGCTTCCAGCGGCCGGCCGTACCGCATTAGCCAAGTCCTTGTCTTTTCCATGACGTCCTCCTTGCTTTCTAGCCTACTTTCGCCACCACGCGCACCGGTGAGCCTTCTGCACTGATCCTCAGGGGGAAGGCGGTAATTTCAAACTCTTCTGCATCCTGCAATGCGTCCAGAGCGGTTAAGTTCTCCAGGAGCGGAATGCCCGCCATAAGCAGGCTCTTGTGAAGTGCAAAGGGCATCCGGTCAGGTGAGGGCATGTCCATGCCCAGCATCTTAATGCCCCTTTCAATCAGGAATTCGGCCAGGCGCTGATCCACAACCGGGTGAGCGGTATAATACTCATCCCGGCCAAACTTCCTGCTGCAATCTGTCCACAGCAGCACAATGTCCCCCGGCTCAACCAGTTCTTTGTACTCATCTTTGAAAACAATGGGGTCCTCGCCCCTCACATCCAGCAGGCGCCCCCTTCCCATAAAGGTTTCCAAGGGGATGTCCTTTACCATCTTGCCCTCTGCCAGAAAATGCAGGGGCGCATCGAGGTGGGTTCCTGCATGAAGGCCTGTATTAAATAGGAAGGAACTGTATCCGTCCCTTGCCACTGTCCTGGTTTGCACCAGCCTGCAACGCTCGTCACCTGGATAGGCTGGTGTACCGTCTTCAATAATATGGGTCAAATCAATCAGTTTCGGCATATGATCACTCCCTGGGAGGCAGCGTTAGGAAGCAGTCCAGCATCTGCCGGCGAGTCCCCTGAGGAAACTGGGAAATATCTTTGCCGGCCGTATTGATCAGATCATCAGTCACCAAAAAGACGTCCAGGCCCAACTGGGCCGCCGACATATCCTCCACGACGTCATTGCCAACCATCAGGCACTCTTCCGGGCGGGCGCCGATCTTCTCCAGGATTTCCAGATAGTAATTCAAGTTCGGTTTCGTATATGTTGAGTTCTCAAAGGTGGTAATGTAAACAAAATCCTGAGGATGCAGGCCTGCCCAGCGCATCCTCTCCAGGGTGGCCGCCCTGGGGAAAACAGGATTAGTAGCCAGAACAAGTTCATATCCTTTGGCCTTGAGAACCTGGACAGCCTCATTGGCCAGGGGCGTCGGGTCGGTTCCCTCAGCCACTCTGGGAAAATCATTCTGGTAAAACGCTGCAAAGATCTCATTGTGTCTGGCGCGTTCACCGCCGTAAACAGCCAGGAAGACGTCCCAAAAACGCTCTTCATTGGTCATGGTTCCGTCATTCGCCGCCATGCGTTCAACACCGGCCATAACAGTCTGCACTAATTTCTGGGCTCCGTAGCCCATCTCCGGGCCTTTCCGGGCCAACTCAGCGAGATACTTCTGCACAAACACTTCCTGATCCATGGGGAGCAGCGTCCCATCGAGATCGAACAGTACTGCTTTCACCCAATTCCTCCTTGTTCATCTTTTCACCAAAGACCATTGCCTAAAGCGGAGAACATGTCTATAATGGTCTTGCGTGCGGCAAAAAACACAGTAAAACGGAGGGGCTACATGAAACAAGAAATTCGCTTACAGGATCAAACAGCAAATCCCGCGCCATTAGGACTCTTGGGTTTTGGAATGACGACCGTCCTATTAAACATTCACAATGCCGGTCTCTTCCCAATTAACTCTATGATTCTGGCCATGGGCGTTTTCTACGGCGGCCTGGCGCAAGTCATTGCGGGCATTATGGAGTGGAAAAAGAACAATACCTTCGGCACAACAGCATTTACTTCCTACGGCTTATTCTGGCTTTCCTTCGTAGGCCTCCTGGTCATGCCCGAACTCGGCTGGACCGGCGCAACCAGCCACATCGCCATGGCCTGCTACTTATTTATGTGGGGTCTGTTCACCCTCGGCCTTTTCATCGGCACACTGCGCATCAGCAGAGCGCTTCAGGTAGTGTTCGCGTCCCTCACAGCCCTCTTCTGGCTCCTGGCCCTGGGCAACTTCACCGGAAGCGCCGATACCCTTGTCTTTGCAGGCTATGTCGGCATTTTCTGCGGATTTTCTGCCATTTATACCGGTCTGGCCCAGGTGCTCAACGAACTCTATGGGAAAGAGATCATACCGCTCGGAGCTGTAAAGTAGCTGCTCATGCCCCCGCCTGCCGCCGGGGGCTTTTTTTGCTTTCAGCTCAATTGCTCCTGCGGACGATCTCCTGATGCAGCGCAAAAATCCGCTTCAGCTCAGTGATAGGCTGCCCGTGGTCATCCACTCGCAGGTCTACTTTCCGGTCATTGAATCCCCCGTAGCCGGCCTTCTCCTGAACCACGAGGAGTGCCGCGGATTGCCTGCCCCTTGCATCTCCCCCCGCCCTTTGTCCTGCATCCAAAGCCTCCAAGAGGCGAAAAGCCAGCTCGCCTTCTGTGCCCTCGAAAGCCCTTGCCATCGCCTGGACTGTTTCCTCACTGACCAAAATGTTGCCCTGCGCGGCATAGCACCGGCCGGTCACTCCCCCGGCCCAGTCATGGCACTTCTCACCTGTATAGCTCGCTGCATTTCCCTGCCTGTCCACAATGCCTACCTGACGCAGAGCGCGTCCCGGATCCCCTTCTATTAGAATCTCCAGTGCTTCAGCGGCAGTTTTTCCTTCTGCCAAGAGCTTCAGACCCTCCGGACCAAAGGTGGTGTTGGCATAGGACTGGGTGGCCACAGCCCCGGCGCCGGCCTGGGCCCAGGGAACCACCGAGCCCACCGCCAGGAACTTGGACTGCACAGCAATGCCCCATTCCTTCGTTTCAGGATCGTACCCTACAATGGAAAATGTAGCTACAACATTCTCCCTCAAGTCCTTCATCTTTTCGCCCCCTCGGCGGCAGTGTTTGCGATTT
>JAAYSR010000054.1 GCA_012518325.1 Bacillota bacterium | reverse complement strand
TTCACTGAGGCGGCCTTCTTGCACAGCTGCTGCGAGTTTTTCTGCACTCATGCCGCCGCTGCCGGGCATCTCCAGCTCCAGGCCGTTTTGCACACTGGCCACTATGTCATTCACTGCCCCCCAGTCTGAGACCACAAAGCCCTCAAAGCCCCATTCCTCACGCAGAATCTCCGTCAAGAGGTAATGGTGGTTGGCGCAGTAGGTTCCGTTAACCTTGTTATAGGCGCACATTACCGTCCAGGGCCTGGCGTTTTTGATTGCCGCTTCAAATCCGGCTAAGTAAATTTCCCGGAGGGTTCTTTCATCTACAGATGCATCCACCGTGTTTCTCCGGTGTTCCTGGTTGTTGGCTGCAAAGTGCTTGATGCTGGTCCCAACTCCCTGGCTCTGGACGCCTTCAATAAAGGCTGTGGCAATCTCGCCTGTGACGTAAGGGTCCTCGGAGTAATATTCAAAGTTCCTGCCGCAGAGGGGCGAACGCTTGATATTGCAGGCGGGCCCTAGAAGTATGGAAACCCCCAAGGCCTGGGCCTCTTTGCCCAGGGCTTCGCCGACCTCACGGATCAGCTCCCGGTTCCAGGTGCTGGCCAGGCCCGCCCCAGACGGGAAGCAGGTGGCGGGCAGGCTGCTGTGAATGCCCAAATGGTCCGCTTCTTCGCCCTGACGGCGCAGCCCGTGGGGCCCGTCGGCCACCATGATCGACGGAATGCCGTGTTCTTCGCTTCCCTTCAGGTGCCAAAAGTCGCGGCCTGTGCAAAAGCCCGCCTTTTCTTCCAATGTCATTTTCGCTAACAGTTCTTCGACACGCTTGTTCATTAAGATCTCCTTCCCGAGACCAGCTCAAAGCTGGCCCTCTGTACATTTTCGCGGCTGGAACAAATATAGGTGCAAAGCTGGTCCGGCTGTTCGGCGCAGTGCTTCCCTGCATTGGCTGCCGCAACTGATACTGCAGTTGATCCACTCTCTGTTATTGTATCATTACATAGGGGGTTTTTTGAATAGCGTGTCTGTATAGCTCGGTATCTGTCTCTTTCACTCCACGGAAACCCATGGTTCATCAGCAGAAAACCTCTTCTTTAGTCTGGCTTTTCGTGCTTTCTTTAGGAAAAAATGATATAATAAGGCAAATTGTTACTGTTTAAAGACAGGGAGGTTGCAAAATGCGCTGGAATGAGACATTGTCTGTGGGAATTGAGCTGATTGACGAACAGCACAAAGAGTGGTTTGCCAAGGCGGAGGCGCTGTTTGATGCCGGCAAGAAGGGGCAGGCGAAGGAATATGTAGGTGAAATGCTCCACTACTTAGACAGCTACACCAAGAAGCACTTTGCCGACGAGGAAAGGTACATGCAAAGCATTGCCTATCCAGGCTACGAAGAACAGAAGCGGGCCCATACATCCTTTATTGACCAGCTTCAGAAGCTGAAGGACGACTTTGAGGAGTCCGGCGGCAGCCTGACAACGATCCTGGGGGCTAACAAGATGGTGCTGGACTGGCTCACCAGACATATTTCCACCATGGACAAAAAGATCGGCGATTTTGTCAGGACGCAGGAGAAATAGTCAGATCAGAACACCCCTGGCGGAGGAACTCCCTCTGCCAGGGGTGCAGTATTATAGTCCTAATTAGACTGCCAAACAGGCTAGGAAAGGTTCGACCAACTCTGGATCGAACTGGCCGCCTGCGGAACGCCTGATTTCCGACATGGCTTCTTCATGGCTGAGGGCCTTGCGATAGGGCCGGTCATTGGTCATGGCATCATAACTGTCACAGAGGGCGATGATTCTGGCCATGAGGGGAATATCGCCGCCTGCCAGACCGTCGGGATAGTCCCGGCCGTCAAAGCGTTCGTGATGGTGGCGGACAGCCAGGGTAATCTCTTCCAAAGGATTGACCTGGCTTAAAGCCTGGGCCCCATAGACGCTGTGCAGCTTAATCTGCTCGTATTCTGCGGTGGTGAGGCTCGCCGGCTTGTTAAGAATCTCGGTGGGAATCAGCGTCTTCCCAATATCATGAATCAGTCCGGAATAATAAATTCTGGTCTTGAAGGCCTCCGGCATATTGAGCTTGTCCGCCAGCCTCCGGGCGAGCAGCGCCACATTGGAACAGTGGTCCTTAGTGTAGGGGTCATGGATCTCCAACAGCTTTAAAAACGCGGCAATAATTCCATTTGTCATGTCTTCGTGCAACTGGCGAATCTCCTCTTCCTGTTTGGCAAATATGGT
>JAAYSR010000053.1 GCA_012518325.1 Bacillota bacterium | reverse complement strand
GCCAGATCACCAATGGAAGTGACAGTGTTAGGGATGTCTGCCGAAGCCAAGTCTATGCACGAAAAGAACGCCTCATCGCCAATGCTCGTCACGTTTTCGGGGATGGTAATGCTTGTGAGACCGGAATATCTGAAGGCATCGGCAGGGATTGCCGCAATGGTGTTTGGAAGAGTGATAGAAGTCAGCTTTTCACAGTAAGAAAAGGCGCTTGTGCCGATGCTTGTTACGCCTTCGGGAATATCTAGTTCAGCCGTAAGGGTACGCGAAAAAGCACCTCTGCCCATAGTAGCAACCCCATCTGGTATGTTCACATGGGTCAAATTTCTACACATGCAGAACACCAAATCTCCTATTGCCGTAACTCCATGGGGAATAGTTACAGATGTCAGGTCATTTCTCTCGAAGAACACACCTTCCCCGATTTCTCTTACCCCGCCTGGTATTACAACATCTCCGCCTGGACCATGGTAGGCGGTTAAAACTCCGTCCACGATCTCAAAATCGCCGGAGGCAGCTGTGTTACAAGATACTGCAAGCAGGATCAGCAGTGTCATACACACCGAAAAACGATGTTTCAACACACTTTCCCCCTCCTGTTTTGGTAAAATTTGCCTATTATTATAATTCTCCGCCAAAGTGTCCCTTCCTTCCAAATGTGAAAGATAAGCACTTAGGCCGGAGTGCGGCCGGATCATGTCCCACACTAGATATATGATGAGAGTATTTTCAACTGATTGTAATATGCTTGTCAACAAAGGGTAAAGAAAGGTGAGTGTCTTAGAATCGGCAGGTCTCCGAGCAGAACCGTTCCCTATCCGCAATATTTTATACCTGGTTAAGGCCTTTTCGTGGCTGAATGTGAATCTTAGATCGATAACTTGATGCAGGGCAAATTTGTTGCCTGCTTTAAGCTGGTTCTTTGTTAAAGCAGTGCGAATATCGTAAATGAAATATTGACAACCGGCGGCCAGGGGAGTATTATGAATAATATAGTAGATAGCTGGGAATCAACCATACATGATGCTGAAATCATATATTGGAGGTCCTAATAATGAGCAGTTCCACACACTCTGGCACACCTGATTCAAAAACCGAAGTATTGGGTCAGGATGTTCTTTTAGGAGTAAGGGATTTGCATACCTACTTTTCCACCGATGAAGGTTTCGTCAAGGCCGTCAATGGTGTTTCTTTTGATATCAAAAAAGAATCCGTTTTTGGTGTCGTTGGCGAAAGCGGATGCGGCAAGAGCATTACCGCCATGTCTATTATGCAGCTGTTACCCAAACCTCATGGCCAGATACATTCGGGTCATATTTTTTTCCGCCGCGGTGACGGCAGTACAGTGGATTTGGCCCGGCAGGATCCTACAGGTTCCTTGATGCGCAGCATCCGCGGCAATGAGATCGCCATGATCTTTCAGGAACCCATGACCTCGCTGAACCCGGTGTATACCGTGGGCCAGCAGATTGTCGAGGCGATCACGCTGCATCAGAAAGTAACGGAAAAGCAGGCCTGGGAAATGGCCGAAGATATGCTGGCCAAAGTGGGCATTCCCATACCGGGGCAGCGTGTGCGGGAATATCCGTACCAGATGAGCGGCGGCATGCGCCAAAGGGTGATGATCGCCATGGCGCTGTCCTGCAATCCGACGCTCCTAATAGCGGATGAGCCTACGACAGCCCTGGATGTGACGATCCAGGCACAGATCCTTGAGCTGATGCGGCGCCTGCAAGAAGAGTACAAGATGTCGATTATGATGATCACCCACAATCTCGGTGTAGTCAGCCGAATGTGCGATGAGGTGGCCGTCATGTACCTGGGCAAGATTGTTGAGCATACCGATGTTCGCACCCTTTTTCACAATCCTGCCCACCCCTACACGATGGGGCTGCTCAACTCCATCCCGAAGCTCGGCGGGCGAAGGAGCAGGCTGGAGCCCATCAAAGGAGTTGTACCGGACCCCCGGGCGATTCCCGCCGGCTGCAGTTTTAGAGAGCGCTGCCCCAGTGCAATGGATATATGTGCTCAGGATCCTCCGGTTATTGCAATTGAAAAGAACCACTCGGTCCGCTGCTGGCTGTATGATTCACAAAGTATGACGGAAAGGGATGCTCAGTAATGACGACTCCAAACACAGGGGAAATCTTGTTAGACGTTCAGGGCCTGCGGAAGTACTTTCCTATCACCAAGGGCATATTCCGTCGCACGGTGGGCCATGTGAAGGCCGTTGAGAATGTAAGTTTTCAGGTCCGCAAAGGCGAAACGCTGGGTGTCGTCGGTGAAAGCGGCTGCGGTAAGACCACAATGGGCCTTTCCATCATGCACCTTATCCAGCCGACGCAGGGCACCATCCGCTTGCATGTGGACGGCAGCTGGACAGAGGTCAATGAGAAGACTATTCGACGACTGCGTGACAAGATGCAGATCGTTTTCCAGGATCCTTTCTCGTCCCTTAATCCAAGAATGCGCATTAGGGATATTGTTGCCGAACCATTGCAGGCCCATGGCATGAAAAACCGCAGGAAGCGCTATGAGCGGGTAGAGGAGCTTCTTGATGCGGTGGGCTTGGGTTCTCATCATATGAATCGTTTTCCCCATGAGTTCAGCGGCGGACAAAGGCAGAGGATCGGCATTGCTAGAGCGCTGTCTTTGAACCCCTCCCTTGTTGTCTGCGATGAGCCGGTATCGGCGCTGGACGTCTCGGTTCAGGCCCAGGTTCTGAATCTCTTGGACGACCTGCAGGAGGAGTTTGGCCTTACATATTTGTTTATTGCCCACGACCTGTCGGTGGTGCAGCACATCAGCGACAGGGTGATTGTGATGTATTTAGGGCGCATTGTGGAGATGGGAGAGGTTGGCAGTCTGTTTTCCAGTCCGAAGCACCCCTACACCGAAGCTCTGCTTTCGGCGATCCCCGATCCGGATCCCGATGTTGTTGGCGAGCAGATCATTTTGCAAGGTGATGTGCCCAGTCCGGCTGATCCGCCTCCGGGCTGCCATTTCCATCCTCGCTGCCGCTATGCCCAGGAACGCTGCCGCCGCGAAATCCCAGAGCTTGTCGATGTTGACGGCAAGGGACATTTTGCCGCTTGCCACTACGCCCAGGATCTAAATTTGACCGGAGTTTCCAGGGCCGAAACTGCCTAAGCAGTTAGGAATCCGGTTAAGTTTAGCTATAGCCGTCAGGCAACAATAAAACGAAAGGGAGGAAAAGCATTGAAAACGAAGGTCTTGAGTTTGATTGTCCTGTTGTTGACTCTCAGTTTGTCGGTTTCTGTTTTCGCATTTGATCCCGAAACGTTTGTCTATGTCGGCGGGGCGGGAGGTCCGCAGACCCTCGATCCGGCTGCAGCCTATGACACGGCGAGCGGTGAGATTATTCACCACGTCTATGACAACCTGTTTGAGTATGTTGATGGAGATCTGGATAAGATTGGCCCCATGCTGGCCACCGAAGTGCCCACAGTAGCCAACGGGCTCATGTCGGAGGATGGACGTACAATCCGGGTGCCCATCCGCCAGGGCGTGAAGTTCCACAACGGCTCGGTACTTACAGCTGAAGACGTCAAGTACTCATTCGTACGGGGTATGCTCGCGGATCCTGCCGGCGGACCGATGTGGATGTTCTTTGAACCCCTCCTTGGCGTGCAGACCATGCGCGATGTAATTGCCATGGCAGGCGGCCCCAGCGACTTTGTGGAAATCGACGAAGTTGATCCGGCCATTTTGCGGAAGGCCTATGACTTGATCGACGCCACTATGGAAGTTGACGGCAACGACATCGTCTTCCATCTGGTTGATCCCTATCCGCCGTTCATCAATATTCTCGCCAAGGGCGGCTCCTGGTCCTCCATTCTGAGCAAGGAATGGATGGTGGCCAACGGCGCCTGGGACGGAAATCCTGACACTTGGCCAAAATGGTATGATCGTGCCCTTGAAGAGATGGTCCTTTATGATAAAGCTAACGGAACCGGCCCCTTCAAGCTGGATACCTGGGATAAGAGCGGCGCTCAGGTTCTGCTCAGCCGTTTTGATGAATACTGGCGCGGACCTGCTCAGCTCAAGAGTGCTGTGATCAAGAATATCCCAGAGTTTTCCACACGTCTGCTCATGCTGCGTGCCGGCGATGCAGACGGAATCTATGTGGGACAGCAAGATCTGCCGCAAGTGCGCTCTATTCCTAATGTAGTCGTTGTTGAGGGTTTGCCTCAGGTAACCAATACGGTGCTCTTCTTCAGCTTTACCATTCCCGTCGAGGGCAACGAAGATCTGGTGGGCAGCGGTAAACTGGATGGAAACGGCATCCCAAGCGATTTCTTCGCTGACATCAATGTGCGCAAAGCCTTTGGCTACTCCTTTGACTTTGAGGCTTACCTGAATGAGGTTGCCCTTGGCGCAGGCGAAATTCCCAAAGGGCCGTTCCCACAGAGCCTGCCGTATGTAAATACCGAGCAAGAGTATTTCACCCACGATCTGGACAAAGCCGCCGAGTACTTCAAGAAAGCCTTCGACGGCGAAGTCTGGGAGAAAGGGTTCAAGGTCGGTATTGTTTACAACACAGGTAATGACGCACGTAAGACTGCTCTGGAGATTCTCGAGTACAACATCGAAAGAATCAATCCGAAATTCCAGGTTGACGTTATCGGTCTGGAATGGGCCACCGTGCTGGATAGGCTCCGCTCAGCTTCGCTGCCTATCTTCGTCATGGGCTGGCTGATGGACTTCCCGGATACGCATAACTTTGCTGTTCCATTCATGCATTCGTCGGGAACCTTCGCAGGCTTCTGCGGCCAGGGCTTGATTGACCTTGCTAAGGAACAGTTTGACGAGCTCATCGCAGCTGGTATCAAAGCCACCGATCCCGCAGAACGCGAGAGGATTTATCATGAGCTGCAGAGACTTTATGTCGACTTGGCTATTGGCATGCCGTTTATGGAGGCAACCACACACCGGGTCATGCGCGATTGGGTAGAAGGCTTTGAGTACTGCCCAGCCTACAGCGCCCAGTACGATCTGTACTACATTTCCAAAGTACAGAAGTAGTTGCACAAGCTCGCTCGCAAAATGAGTAGGATTGCCTTCGGGCAGTCCTACTCCCGCTATTCTGCTAGGTAAGGGGTAAGCATATGATAACCTACATCGCAAGGCGGCTGCTGTTTCTGCCAGTTGTCTTAATCGGGGTTACACTCATGATTTTTGTCGCCATGTCTTTCTTGACTCCGTATCAGCTGGTGAGCACCTATATTAAGAGTCCGGAAGAGCTGAAGAACCAGAGCCTGGACGATTTAGTCCGCAAGTATGGCCTGGACCAGCCTGTCCATGTTCGTTACATCAATTGGATGAGGAATCTGCTCAGGGGGGACTTGGGCTATTCGGCGTCGGCTAACATGCCAGTGGCTGAAGCCATCGCCAGGCGCTTTCCCGCAACGGTTGAACTGGCTTTGTTTGCTATTGTCCCCGTAATCTTGGGGGGAATCTGGCTGGGCACCATATCTGCCAAGCATTACAACAGGCCCCTTGATCATTTCAGCCGGGTCTTTGCCATTGTGGGCTGGTCTTTACCCGACTTTGTCTTTGGACTTATACTGCTCATGGTGTTCTATGGTGTCTTGGGCTGGTTCCCGCCGGGGCGGCTCTCCATGTGGGCCGACTCCATCGTGTTAACAGGTGATTTTACTCGCTTCACCGGCTTGAACACATTGGACGCGCTCTTGAATGGGAGGCCCGACATCTTCTGGGATTCAGTCCGCCATCTGATTGCTCCAGTTATGACCCTCGCTTATCTGTGGTGGGCTTATCTGCTCCGCATTACAAGGTCCAGCATGCTGGAAGTGATGAACAAGGACTATGTACGTACTGCCAGGGCAAAGGGATTGACGGAGAGAGTGGTTATGAACCGGCACGTGCGCCGCAATGCCCTCATCCCTGTTGCCACAGTTTCGGGCTCTATGGTTTTGGGCCTCTTGGGCGGCGTGGTCATTGTGGAAACGGTTTTTGATTACAAGGGGATCGGTCTTCTCACTGCAACCGGGGCCCAGCAGCTTGATTATACGCTGGTTTTGGGAACCACACTGTTTTATGGATTGCTTCTGGTCCTGATCAACTTAGTGGTGGACGTTCTCTATGCGGTAATTGATCCTAGGGTGAGATTGGAGTGATCATGCTGTGGTAGTAAAGAAGCTTTTGCGCAACCCGCTCTCCATGATTGGACTGCTGCTCCTGCTGGGCTTTATTCTCGTGGCAGTGTTCGCCCCTTGGATAGCGCCAACACCGGAAGTTCATGCCAATGATCCTTATCGAGTGCCTCGCTACGGCTGGGGCAATACCCCGGAGCCGCCGTCGTCTGAGCACCCCATGGGGTTGACGCAGGGGAAGTATGATATTTTCTACGGGATTGTCTGGGGAACAAGAACTGCTTTCCAGGTAGGACTCATTGTCACTGGCCTGTCCTGCCTGATTGGCATCGTGATTGGATCAACCAGCGCCTATATCGGCGGGAAGTTCGATGAAGTTGTGATGCGCTTTGTAGATGTGTTCATGAGCTTTCCCTTTCTGATTGCGGCCATTGTCATCACAACCATTCTGGGCAGGGGTCTGGATAAGGTTATTATTGCCCTGGTCATCTTTCGCTGGACCGGCTACGCCCGTCTAATCCGCGGCAATGTGCTCCAAGTGAAACAGGAGGAGTACGTCATGGCAGCCCGGGCTGGGGGAGTAGTGCATCGGAAGATTCTGATCCGGCATATTCTGCCCAACACGATCTTTCCTGTCTTAATTCAGGCTTCTATGAATATGGGCTCTATTGTAGTTACTGCTTCCACCCTAAGTTTCCTGGGATTAGGCGCCCCTGAAGGCCACGCTGACTGGGGGCAGATGATCAGCTTTGCCCGGAACTGGATTCTGGGCACGCCTGACAACCCTATGGCCTACTGGTATACTGTGGTTTGGCCAGGTCTAGCTATTGTTCTCTTTGTTTTGTCCTGGAACCTCATTGGCGATGCTTTCCGGGATATTATGGATCCCCGGATTCAGGGGTAATTGTCCCATGGGGTGAAGAGTCTAAGGCACTTCGGCACGGTGAAGTGCCTTTTTTGTTGAATGCTGAGGGAGTAAATCCGTAAGGATTCGACATAAAACTGCAGAGAATCGAAGGGATTTGCATGGTTTTGTGCAATACAGTATATGAAAACTGCAAAAAAGGGGGTAATTAAATGCTATGTTCAGAGTGTGGAGCTGAATTAGAGCAAGATGCAAAATTCTGTGCAATGTGTGGACAACAGGTTGTGGAATCAGGTGAGGAACCCCGGGAAGAGCAGGGAGGGCATGGGAAACCAAATCCGCCCTATGTCACTTCCGGCAAAGGAATCTTTTCCAGCAATGTGTTCAGGATAGGCGTTGTTGTTGTATTGATCGCCCTTGCTGCAGCCATGTTGTGGCCAAGTAAGGGCAATCCCGAAACGGTGGCGAAGGACTTTATAGCTGCACTGGCCAGTGCTGACGGCAAGGCAATCGTTAACCTCATGACGCAAGAAGAGATTGATCGGCAGCTGGCCTATTATTCCAGTATGGACTCCCTTACAGAAGAACTCCAAATTGAGCTGGCATTTATGTCCGTTATGCTTGGCCTTGAGTACGGTTCCGACTGGGGCAAGAAGGTAGAGGTGATCAAAACGCATCTAACGGATACAGAGGCAAGTTTTGACTTTGAGCTTGATGACATGTGGTTTGGAGCCATAGATTTGATCAAGGAAAAGGGCAAATGGAAAGTGGCCGACTTTAGCTTCTAGCGGCGGAAAAAGGTTTGCGTCTGCATAGTACTGCTCAAAGAAGAGGGGGTTGAGTGGAATGGACCGGGTTCTCAAGAAAATCGAAGAGGGAATGTCTCATGTTCAGGGCGGTATAGACAAGGGGAAGGTTAAGCTGCAGGAGGCCCAGGCGATAGCCCAGCAAAGAAAGATTATTAGGGAAGCGTCTGAAAGAAAGGCAAAAGATCTCCTGGAACTGGGCCAGCTGGTCTATAAAAAAGTAAGGGAAGGAAGCATTGTTGATGACGACTTTGACAGTGTTGTTCAGGCGGTGATCCAATCCGACTGCTTGATTTTCAAGGCACTGAACAATATTGAAGAGATCAAAAGGAGCAATGTGGAATTTACTGTGTGCGAATGCGGCAGCAAGGTGGCCAGCACCAGCATCTTCTGTGGGAACTGCGGAGCTAAAATCCACAGGGAGGAAGAAGATGATCAGGAAGGGGTCCTTTGTGCAGTCTGCGAAGGAAAAGTGCCTTCAACAGCAGCTTTTTGCGGGTGCTGCGGCTGGAAGCTGGAAGCGCAGGGCAGGGGGTGATCTTTATGTTCTGTGACCAGTGCGGCTTTGAAAACCCGGATGTTAATACATATTGTTTCAATGATGGGGCTTTGCTTAGATCTAAAGGTGAGCAAATTACTCTGGACATGGCAGAGTCGTTATTCTGTACAGCATGCGGCTTTGAGACATCCCCCAGGGATCTTTACTGCAGCAGATGCGGCACAGCAAAGATGGCAGCAAGGACTGAGGGGTTTATTGATCCGACACCTGATACAACTTCTGACCCAACACCAAAGGAGGCGGATATAAAAACCTATTCTGAAGCGGTTTCCAAAGTATCTGTGAAAATAGACAGGGACCAAGTCAAAAACGGCCTTGCAGGGGCTGCAATATCCATCGGGATTTTGATCGTCCTATCCATTATTATAGCAGCATTTGTCACAGGATCTGCAAACAGGGCTGTCCAAGAAGTGTTTGCCTACGAACTTGGCCTGCCCATTGGGGCTGACTTCAAGTGGCTGTCCTTCGGCGATGTAGCAGCATTAACCAATCTGGTCGGCTTGACCTTAAAGCTTAACCTGGCCGGGCTGATCGGGGGAACCGCAACTGTAGATGCAGGCGCATGCCTGCTGCTGATCGTCCCGTTTATTGCGTTGTTTTTAGGCGGGTACATATCTGGGAAACGCAATAAACAAAGCAGCACTTCTGAACGGCTGATCCATGCTTTGATCACTGGGCTGGCCTACGGAGCATTCGTCGGTTTAGTCAGTCTCTTTGCAGGAACTTCTTTTTCTATTCCCATCTACGAAGGGGCACTTTCCCTCTCGTTGCGCTATCGCTTCTTCCAAGGAGTCTTCAATGGATTTGTCCTGGGCTTTCTCTTTAGCCTGTTAGGATTCTTGGCTGAAAAAGGGTCGTTGAAGTCTAAGGCATTCCTGCGCGGCATGCCGTATAACGAGGCGGTTTACCAAGGGGTCTTCACTGCGTTTAAAGGGCTGGGTCTGAGTTTTGTGGCCGCCATGGTGTTCATGATTGTCTATGGCTATGACCTAGACTTGTATTCCGCCGGTCCGCTGCTGTTTATTGCAATGGGGGCGCAGGCAGCAGTTTATCTCTGGAACCTACTTACCCTTAACACCTTCCAGATATCTATTTCCGAAGCGTATTCCCGCAGCATTCTCAAAGCAAACGTTATTACAGGCCGCCGGGATCTGGCAGAACTCATTGGAAGAACAAGCGTACCCTTTTACGTTTACATACTTG
>JAAYSR010000279.1 GCA_012518325.1 Bacillota bacterium | reverse complement strand
GACTTCGGATGAAACGCCTCCTGGCTCCGGCGAATGTTCAACATATGCCGCAGACCGTAGAAGACGCGGTGCCGCAGAGAATGTGAAAAGTTCAGTTGGCGAATTGTTGTTTCAAAATCCAGTTTTTCACGGTTAATGCGCCTTTTTATGCCGGAAGATTTTACTCCGTCGGTGTGATTGAGGGAACCCAGCATCGAATGCATGTAGATCGCTGGCACTCCCATCAGCGACAGAAGGATAGAGTGGGCGGTCAGAAATCTCTGCACAGCGTTTTCTTGCGGTTCTCCCGGTTCAAACAGAGCGCTCAAATAGTTGATGTTTAGCTCGTAAGGGCTTTCTGTTCCATCGGCGTTATGCTTGTAGGAGACAAATCCGCCCCTCCGCTTTGCAGCTCCAATGATTTCCTCGAGGTCCTCGGCGCTGATCAGGTCTTTAACAGGCATAACTCCAATTCCGTCGTGGGATGCCAGAAAGTTGAGGAATGTGGCATCTCCAGGCGGGTCTTGCAGCTCACTGGCCCATCTGGACAGGGCGCTACAGTCCTCGGCGATGAAGGTGTGCAGCACAAGCGGAGGGAGGGGAAACTGGTAGACAAGATGGGCCTCGTTGGTCCCGTCGCCGAAGTAAGAAATATTGTCCTTGTGCGGCACATTTGTCTCAGTGATGATCTTCGCGGACGGATCGGCAGTCTCTGCCACAGCACGGAGGAGCTGCACCACTTTGTGCGTCTGTTCCAAATGGATGCAAGATGTCCCGATATCCTTCCACAGATAGCCAACGGCGTCGAGGCGGATGTAGCGGGCGCCTTTTTTGATGTAAAAGAAGAATAGCCTGACCCATTCCTTTAATACGCCGGGCGATGCAAAGTTGAGGTCAATCTGATCCGCGCTGAAGGTTGTCCAGAGATAACGCTGCCCCATTTTAGTTTCAAACTCTGTCAAGAGCGGCAGAGCCCGGGGACGCACGACCTGGGAGTAGTCGAGGTCTGGATCAGCTTCAATGAAGAAATCCTGGAAGTGGGGATCTCCTTTCAGGTAAGCCTGGAACCATTCACTGGAAGCTGAGATGTGGTTGATCACTGCGTCCACCATTAAATCAAAGTCTTGCGCTATGTTCGAAATGTCATTCCAGGTGCCCAGCCTTTCATTAACCTGCCAGTAGTCAATCACTGCGAAACCGTCATCAGATGAGTACGGATAAAAGGGGAGAATATGGACGGCGGAGACTGTTCCTTTTAGGTATTCCGCCAGGAAATCATGGAGCACTTGTAGCGGTGGAGAGCCTTTCCGGCACAGAAGATCGCCGTAGGTGATCAGAATGCAGTCCGCTTGCGAAAGGGGGGCTCCTTGACCGTTCGCAGTCTCCTGTTTGGCCGCAAGGCTGGAAACCAGCTTTGTGATTTCTCCTGCTTCATCGGGACCGTACAAAGCCGCAGCCAGCGACTGAATGCGGGCGAAAAGATCCTTTTTAGTCATGGCTTACCTCCGCAGTAGGTGATGGGAAAACAACGCCAAGCTTGACGCTTTGTTCAGGATGCTGATCCACATAATAGGCATAGGCAGTGTCTGCTTCCGCGAAGTCTACCACCGGGTCGATGATTTTTTCGCAGTTGATTTTGCCTTTGGAAAGCAGATCCCAGCAGACCTGCTTGACCCTGCTGCGAGTCCAGCGAGGG
>JAAYSR010000278.1 GCA_012518325.1 Bacillota bacterium | reverse complement strand
TGCCTGACCGCTCAGAATGTCCGGGACAACCAGGCTAAGCTGCTGCAGGGGGATCTTGGCCAGATCAGCGCTGCTTTGGCAGGAGTATTTACCTCTATTGATCATTTGCTGGCCAGCATTCCAGAAGACAGATGGCAGGCTCTCTTCACAGATGAGGAGCTGAAGGAGCTCAGCTTCAACCTGAATGAAAGGCGTAATGTGGCCAAGACTAAGATGGCGCCGGAACTGGAAGCTTTGGCCACCGACCTGGGGGTAGACGGCTACCACGCCTGGTCGCACCTGTACTACACCATCGTCGGCGACATGTCCATTGAAGTGGAGCGTGACGGGAAGGCAGAAACTCTTTCCATGGGGCAGGCGGCCAATCTTCTTTCCAATCCGGATCCGGACCTTCGCCGGGAAGTATTCCACAAGTTCGAGGCAGCCTGGGCTGAAAAAGCCGAACTCTTTGCCAGCACGCTGAACCATCTGGCAGGCTTCCGCATCAACCTGTATCAGCACCGGGGCTGGGACGATGTCCTGGCGGAACCTCTGCAGATCAACCGCATGGAGCGGGCTACACTGGATGCAATGTGGGGGGCTGTGCAAGGCGGCAAGCTCCATTTGGCCAAGTTTTTACAGCGGAAAGCTGAGCTCTTGGGCTTAGACCAGGTGGCCTGGTATGACCTGAACGCACCTTTAGGGGATGCCGGCAAGGAGATTCCCTTTGAGGAAGCCAAGGCCTTTGTGGTTGATCAGTTTAGAAAGTTCAGCCCCGAAATCGCTGACTTTACCCAGCAGGCCCTGGACAGGCGCTGGGTGGAGGCAGAGAACCGGGGAGGCAAGCGTCCTGGGGCGTTTTGCACCTCATTTCCCCTTAGCAAGGAATCAAGGGTGTTTATGACCTACTCCGGCACCATCAGCAGCCTGGGCACCCTGGCCCATGAGCTGGGGCACGCCTATCACGGCTATGTACTGAAGGATCGGCCCATGTTCCTGCGCCGCTACGCCATGAATGTAGCAGAGACGGCGTCTACATTCGGCGAGCTTCTGGTGGTGGACGGAGCAATCAGTGCCGCTTCCAGCCCCGAAGAAAAGCTCGGCATCTTAGAAGATAAGATTGGGCGCAGCGTGGCCTTCTTCATGGATATCCACTCCCGTTTCCTCTTTGAAACCCGTTTTTATGAAGCAAGGAAGAAGGGCCTGGTAAGCGCTGCACAGCTCAACGAGCTGATGACGGAGGCCCAGAAAGAGGCTTTCCTGGATGCCCTGAAGGAGTATCATCCCCATTTCTGGGCGTCAAAACTGCACTTTTATTCAACCGGCGTGCCCTTTTACAACTTCCCCTACACCTTCGGCTATCTCTTCAGTGCCGGGGTTTACGCCAAGGCTAAAGAGGAAGGCCAGGGCTTTGCCCGCCGCTATGCGGAACTGCTCGGCGACACCGCGAGAATGTCGGTGGAAGATCTGGCCCGCAGGCACTTAGGTGCGGACCTCACCAAGCCGGACTTCTGGGAGGCGGCAGTAAAACTGGCCACAGATGATGTGGAAGAGTTCTTGCGACTGACAGAGAAATGAAACAGGGGCTGCGGCCCTTGTTTTTTTGTCCAGAGTCTGCACACTGGTGCCGGTGCAGGATTTAGCCCGCTGAACATGAATTAGGCATAACAGACGATCACCGAAATATGAAGGGGGAAGCAGGAGTGAACAGCAAGCGGCACTTTGGCCTGATTGGCTGTCCTTTGGGACACAGCCTATCGCCCCTGATCCATGAGCGCATTATGTCAGTGATGGGCATTCCGGGGGAGTACAGGCTCTACCAGATCGAACCTGAAGCCCTCCCCGCAGAGCTGCCTAAACTATTGGCAGCCTTGGACGGCTTTAACTGCACTATACCTCACAAAGAGGCCGTAATTCCTTTTCTGGAGAGACTGGCACCCTCCGCTTCCCTCTACGGGGCAGTGAATACAGTCCAGGGAAGGGTGGGCCATAACACAGACGGAGCAGGCTTTGCCGCCTGCCAGGTGCCGATGAAGGGGCACAAAGTCTGTGTTCTCGGGGCAGGGGGCGTCGCCAGGGTGCTGGCTGTGGAGGCGGTCTGGGCCGGGGCCCGGGGACTGGTCATCAAGGCCCGCACTCCCGCGCGGGCTGAGAAACTGGCCGAGGAGATCAGGAAACAGGGCTTCCAGGCGGTCTCAACCGCCAGTTTCAACGGGGGTCCGGTTGACTGCGACGTTTTTTTAAATGGAACCCCCCTCGGGATGTGGCCTGAAACCGGGGGAATACCCTGCACCCCTGAGGAACTGGAGGGGGCCAAGGCAGTTTATGATACTGTCTACAACCCTACTGCCACCCGCCTGGTGCTCCAGGCTAAATCCAGGGGCATTTGGGCTCGGGGCGGTTTGGACATGCTTTTTTGGCAGGCAGTTGAGGCCCAGAAGATCTGGAACCCTGGGCTGGATTTCGGCAAGTTCCAGGCAGAGTTGGACGGGGTGCGCCATGGACTGGCAGAGGAAGTACTGCGCATAGGCCCTGTCAAGCTGGTGCTGACCGGCTTCATGGGCAGCGGCAAGACCCATGTCGGGAGGATGCTGGCCGAAGCAGCATCACTGCCCTTTGCAGATCTGGATGAGCTTATTGCAGCCAAGGCGGGGCAAAGTATCAGTGAGATTTTTGCCTCCCAGGGCGAAGCAGGTTTTCGCCGGCTGGAACGGGAGGTTTTCCTGGAGCGTCTTCAACGCCCCGGGGCGGAGGTTTTGGCTGCAGGGGGAGGCACACTGCTGCAGCCGGGTATGGCGGAGGCTGTGCACAGTGCTGCAGCCCTGGTTATCTATCTGGATGTGCCCTTGGACGAGGCTCTGGCCCGCATTGGCTCAGACAGCGGCCGGCCCCTGCTGGGAGAAGCGCCCAAGCTCTATGCGGAGCGCAGGCCCCTTTATGAACAGGCAGCTGATCTTAAGGTGGATTCCGGCGGCGAGGCAGCGAAGACTGTGCAGTCGATCATGTCTGCCTTCGGATGGGAACTGTGAAGGAGGAAGAGCATGGCATCAAGCTGGGGTCAACAGTTGAAAATCACTTTATTCGGCGAGTCCCACGGGCCGGCAATAGGGGTTGTCCTGGACGGCCTGCCTGCCGGAGAACCCCTCGATCTGGAGACGCTGCAGGCGTTTATGGACAGGCGGGCACCGGGCCGCACGCCCTGGTCCACCCCCCGTAAGGAAGGGGACCGATTGTCCATCCTCTCAGGAGTCTATCGGGGGCGGACCGCGGGAACCCCCCTGTGTATGATCATAGAAAATACTGATGCCAGGCCAAGGGATTACGGGCAGGTGCACAAAGTGCCAAGGCCGAGCCACGCAGATTACACCGGCAGGATCCGCTACCGGGGTGCGGCTGATCCTAGGGGCGGAGGGCATTTTTCCGGGCGGCTTACCGCTCCCCTGTGCGCGGCGGGGGCCGTCTGCAAACAGATCTTGGCCCGAAAGGGCATAGAGATTTTTTCCCGCATTGCTGAACTGGGGGGTATTTCCGACGTTCCGACTGATACCGCCAATCCCGACCTGACAAAGCTCCGCACCCTGGCCGATAAAGAGTTCGCGGTGCTGGATGACGGGAAGGGACGGGAAATGGTGGAACTTGTAGAGAAGGCGCGCTCCCAGGGCGATTCCCTCGGCGGCATCGTGCAGTGCTTCGCGGTGGGGATACCGGCGGGCATCGGCGATCCTGTCTTTGGCGGAGTGGAGTCCCGCCTGGCATCTCTGCTCTTTGCGATTCCGGCAGTGAAGGGAGTCTCCTTTGGCGACGGCTTTGCAGCCTGCCGGAGGAAAGGTTCGGAGAACAATGATCCTTTCTGCCTGACTGCTGAAAAAGAGGTGCGCACTTTGACCAATCACGAGGGAGGCATTAACGGGGGAATCACCAACGGCATGCCCCTGGTTTTTCAGGTAGGGATTAAGCCTACGCCTTCCATCGCTCTTCCCCAGCGCAGCGTCAATTTAGAAACAATCAGCGAGGAAACCCTTGTGATTGAGGGTCGCCACGATCCGTCCATTGTGCCCCGGGCGGCGGTTGCAGTGGAAGCATCGGCGGCAGTGGCCATCACAGACTTAATGCTGACCGCCTTCGGCGTGCAGGGCTGGGGAGGAACATACCATGTGTGAGCTGGAGAAGCTAAGGCAGGAACTGGCTGAGGTTGACCGGGAGCTGATGGAACAGTTTTTCAGGAGGATGAGAATCGCTGAGCGCGTAGCCGAATACAAAGAGAAGACCAAGGGCAGGGTGTATGTTCCCAGGCAGGAAGCCGGGGTGTTAGCGAGGACCCTCCACCAGGCGCCCAAGGAGCTTGCCTGCAGTGCAAAGGCCCTTGCCCGCACATTAATGCGCCTTTCCCGGGAGAGGCAGTATGAGCTGCTGCTGCCCGATTCCAGCTGGAGGCTGGGCAGCCTTTTGGAAAATGCCCAGACTGAAGCCGGTCCCCTGGAGACCTTGGCCGTTTCCGCGGATCTCCGGGACGATTTCCTTCAGAGCCTGCAGTCCCTCTATCCAGATGTTTCCCTGATCGAGACTGATAAGCCTGGAGATGCCTGCCGCAGGCTGGGGGAAGGCTTGCTGGACGGTGCTGTCCTGCCCTTGAGTGAAGAACTAATTTTCCTACTAGAAAGGCACGCTCTCTTCGTTCAAGCGTGCCTGCCCAGCTGCAGCGGGCGCTATCTGATTGTCGGCTCCGGGCTGGTTTGGCCTGAAGCCGTCCAGGGCTGGACTTTGCTGCTGCGGATTAAAGGCGAAGTTTCAGGTGAACTGCTTGCCCTGGCGGTCCACATTCTCTCAGACTTGGAGCTGAGCATAGTCCGCATGAATTCCCTAAGTGACGGAAGCCTGTTCCTGGAGATTGCAGCACCTTCCAAATCCCGGATGCGGAGGGTATTGTACCAAATTCAGCAGGAAGCAGGGGAAGTTCACCTGGTGGGCTCCTGCCCTAGCTGTCTTTAAGGATCAGTTCGGTGAGCTCCAGGGGCTGAACCTGGACGCCGTCTTTATAGACACGCATATTGCCGCCGGAAATCTCGTC
>JAAYSR010000277.1 GCA_012518325.1 Bacillota bacterium | reverse complement strand
CCGTCTTTTCCTTCAGCGTCTATAGATACAGTGATGATGCCCGCTGGAACTATTATCAGGATGAAGTCCCAGGGCCGACCATATTAGTGTATGGCAGAAATCTTGTTTTACAGGACAACTCGCATCTTTATCAGCCGCCGACACCCTCCTGGGACAGGCGGTAGCGAAATCTGCAGTCGACCCCCTTTTTAAGGGGGTTTATTTTTCTTGCAGGGAGAATCGCACAGTTGTGGAAATAGACTCAAGAACACTAAGGAGATTTGTTATGAATAAACCAAAACTCTATGTTTTCGATATTGACGGAACTTTGCTTACTACAGAATACAAGATTCTGCCATCCACGAAGCAGGCGATGTCGCTTTTGGCAGAGAGTGAGCTCAGCGCCCCTGTTATGCTGGCCAGCGCCCGCTCGCCCCGGGCGATTGACCCGATTTGCCGGGAGCTGAATCTGGCCCCGTTTTATGTCAGTCTCAACGGAGCGCTGATTGTGCGCGACGGGCGTGTGCTGTATGATAAACCCATGGAGCCAGAGGCAGCCCAAAAGGTGATGCAAATCGGGCGGGAAGCCGGACTCAGCGTAAATGTCTACTCCACCTGGGATTGGTTTATTGAAGAAGTTAACCCCTGGTCTACCCATGAAGGGAAAATGGTGAGCTGGCAAGGGGAAGTGAGGGACTTGCGGACAGTCCGCACAGTCCACAAGATACTGCTTTTGGGTGAGCAGGAACTGATTCTGAGGGCCCAGAACAGAATTGGGCAGGAAGTGCCCAGCGTTTCAGCGCAGCTCTCTATTCCCAACTACTTGGAAATTTCGGACAGGAGCGCCAGTAAGGGACATGCTCTGGAAGTTGTCAGCGAGCTGCTGCAGATCGACTTCCGGGACATGGTTGCCTTTGGCGATGGCGAGAATGACCTGGCCATGCTGCAGAGGGCCGGTTATTCTATTGCCATGGGCAATGCCCACCCGAACTTGAAGGCGGTAGCTGACTTTGTGACTGGAACCAACGATGAAGATGGAATTCTACAGGCGGTGCAGAGAATGATTGCTGCGGGTGGTGCGGACTTTGAAGAGCGTTGATTTTGTAATTGTAACAGGTTTATCAGGAGCAGGAAAGACGCAGGCTATGAAGGCCCTGGAAGATCTGCATTTCTTCTGTATAGACAACCTTCCGCCTGCCTTGCTGCGCCCGCTTCTGGAGCTGCACAGCCAAGGCGCCAAGGAGCGTCAGTATGCCATTGCGATAGATGTGAGGGTCCGGGAATACTTTACTGATCTTAGGCGTTCGCTGGAGTGGCTGGAAAGCAGCGGCCATTCCTATCACCTGATCTTTCTCGACTGTAGCGATACTGTGCTGATTAAGCGCTTCAGCGAGACCAGGCGCCTGCATCCCC
Organism: Bacillota bacterium; assembly: GCA_012518325.1. GTDB lineage: Bacteria > Bacillota > Limnochordia > Darwinibacteriales > Darwinibacteriaceae > UBA5420. The sequence continues at coordinate 1,801 of JAAYSR010000277.1, read as the reverse complement.
TGGTCAAGGGTCAGACCAAATCCGAAAGCATTGCCGAGAACATCACAGCGGAGCGGAGGCTCCTGGCGGAAGCGAGGGAAATGGCCAATGTGGTAATTGACACCACAGATCTGCGGCCCATGGATCTGCGGGGACGCATTAATGAGATCTATCTGGGCTCACCCCTGCACGATTCGCTCATGGTGGACGTTTTTTCCTTCGGCTACAAGTATGGTGCGCCGATTGATGCCGACATTGTCTTTGATGTGCGCTTTATTCCCAATCCCTTTTATGTGGATGAGCTGCGCCCCTTGACGGGCGAAGAGAAGGCGGTTGCCGACTATGTGCTGCAGTATCCCATTACTCAGCTTTTTTTGGAAAAGTTTACCGGACTCATCAAGGATCTGCTGCCGAATTATGCTAAGGAAGGCAAGGCCCGTTTGACAATCGGCATCGGCTGTACCGGCGGCCAGCACCGTTCAGTGGCGATAGCGCTGGAGCTCGTTAAGCGTCTTGATGCCCTGGGTGTCAACGCCAGCGCGAGACATCGCGAAATTGACTAGTGACGAAATAGAAAGGTGACAATTTATGGATCATACAGAACGTTTAGGGCAAGAAAGAGTCTTGCCCTTGTTGGTTAGATTTTCTGTTCCCGCTATTGTCGGGATGCTTGTACAAGCTTTGTATAATGTGGTGGACCGCATTTTCGTAGGCAACGGAGTGGGGTCTCTTGGTTTGGCGGGTTTAACTGTATCTTTCCCTGTGATGCTTGTGCAGATGGCCTTTGCGATGCTGATCGGCCTGGGAGCAACTGCGTTGATCTCTATCCGCCTGGGGGAAAACAGGCAGGATGAGGCTGAACAGATCATGAACAATGCCTTAGGCATGCTGGTTTTAATTTCCATCATCTTCACTGTCGTGGGGATCTCATTTCTGGATCCCCTCGTGCGCCTGATGGGGGCCAGTGATGCGGTGCTGCCCCATGCCAGGGACTACTTAAGCATTATCCTTTATGGAACCATTTTCCAAACGGTCAGCTTCGGCTTGAATCACATGATTAGAGCCCAGGGACATCCCAAGACGGCCATGGCTACGATGCTGATCGGTGCCATTACCAATATCATTTTGGATCCGGTATTTATCTACATCTTTAGATGGGGAACGGCAGGGGCGGCTTTTGCCACTGTACTGTCGCACTTTGTCTCCTTTGTCTGGGTCCTGTCCTTCTTCCTGCGGGGCAAGAGCCAGCTCAAGCTGGATCTGCGCAAGTTCCACAAAATCAAATGGTCATATGTCCTGCAGATTATCTCCATTGGTTTTGCCCCCTTTGCGATGCAGCTGGCCGGGAGTCTGCAGAACCTTGTCTTGAATCAGAGCCTGGCCACTTACGGCGGGGATGCGGCTATTTCCGCCATGGGGATTGTCTTCAGCGTAAACACGATCTTCTTAATGCCGATTTTCGGCATTAACCAAGGTTCACAGCCCATCATCGGCTATAACTACGGTGCCGTCAAATACAAGCGGGTGAAACAGGCCTTTCTCTACGCGGCAGCGGGAGCTACCTTCTTGTCTACGCTGGGCTTCTTGGCCACCAGGATCGTCCCGTTGCAGCTGGCGCAGCTGTTTGGCAGACATGATGCGGAGCTGATGGAACTTGCGGTCCAGGCTATGCGGGTGGTTATGGTTACCTTCCCCGTCATCGGACTGCAGATTGTTGGTGCCAATTTCTTCCAGGCCATTGGCAAGCCGAAACAGTCGGCTTTTCTGTCGCTGAGCCGCCGAGTTTTGCTGATCATCCCTCTGCTTCTGATCCTGCCGCGCT
>JAAYSR010000003.1 GCA_012518325.1 Bacillota bacterium | reverse complement strand
CAGTCCGCCACCCGCGAGGGGAGACTGATCTTCACCAATCCCTATATAGACGCCGCTACCGAGCGGTGGGTTCTTACCATGGCCAAGCCTATCTATGATGAGCATGGTCAGTTAGCAGGAGTGCTGGGTGTTGACGAATCCTTGGAAGGGATGCTGGCATCCCTAGAGGCTGCCAGGCCCTCCGAGAACGGCTATGTCTTCGCCTTTGATGCAACTGGGCAAGCTTTGTTCCGGGATCGAGTGGATGAAGACCCTGCAGCCTTGCTTGGTCCCCAGCTGACCGAAGGCATGCTGACCGAACCTTGGGGTCTGCTCTTCACGGCCATTGACGGTGAGGAAGGCTACCTCAGGTGGCAGACAGTAGGCAGTTCAGGGATAGTGCTGGGGCTTTTTGCACCCCTAAAGGACTTTCTTGACCACCGGGTTCTGGTTTTCCAGGTTGTAGGGACCGCCCTGGTGTCGCTGGTGCTTTTGGCATTGGTGCTTCTGGCCTACCAGCGCCGGTACATTACCCGCCCCATGTGGGAACTGGATCGAGACATCATGGCGATTTCTCTGGACGAAGATGTCACATATCGCCTGCCCTACAGGCCGGGGAGTCCCTTTGAGGAGTTGCGGGGGAGCATTAATGCCAGCCTGGACCGGGTGCAGGAGCACTTTGAAAGAATAATCCAGCAGCAGGAGGAGCTCACAGCCGCCTACAGCCAATTAATAGCACACGAGAGGCAGCTTCAGGAACAGTATCAAGCGATCAAAAAGGACGAAACAAGAATTCAGTTTATGGCTGACCACGATACCCTGACAGGACTGCCCAACCGGCGCAAGTTTGAAGCTGATCTGACTAAGCTTCTGGACATGGAACAGACCGGTTCTGTGCTGCTTTTTGATTTAGACAACTTCAAGCGCGTCAACGACACCCTCGGCCATATCCACGGTGATGCAGTCCTGCGCCATCTGGCCGCCGTACTCCAGGAAGGTCTTGATGCGAGGGCTTCGGTCTACAGATTCGGCGGCGACGAGTTTCTGGTTGTGATCAGAGATGTGGCAGACCCTAACGAGCTGAAGAGGATGCTCGATCAGGTGCTGAGCAATCTGAGCAAACCGCATACTGTTGAGGGAAAGCGCAACAGTTTTTCCGCTAGCGTAGGAGTAGTCCGCTACCCTTATGACGGAACCAGTGTTGAACAGCTCCTGGTCAAGGCAGATATAGCTATGTACAACGCCAAGCAGCTGGGCCGCAATCGCTATGTGTTCTTCGAGGGGAACATGTCCGCTAAGTTCGCGGAACGGGTTCATGTACAGCATATCTTGCAGGAGGCTGTGCAGACCGGAGGATTTAGGCTGGTTTATCAGCCCATCGTCGACGCCGCAACTGGAGAAGTTGCCTATTTGGAGGCGTTGGTTCGCCTGCGGGATCATGATTTGGCCCCCGCCGTCTTTATTGCCGCTGCTGAAGAGTCAGATTTGATTCTGGCCATAGGCCGTTGGGTGATCAAGGAGGCCATTGGACAACTGGCAGTTTGGAGGGATGCCGGAACGGGACTTAAGCCCATTTCTATCAATCTTTCGCCTAAACAGTTTTATGACCATGGATTTGTAGATCTTCTCAGGGAAGAACTTGAGAGCCATCAGATCGATCCTGCGCTCCTGGAGATGGAGATTACCGAAACGGCGCTGATTGAAAGTTCCAAAGAGACGTTTCGGGTTATCAACAGCATTCGAGGGTTGGGGGTTAAGATGGCGCTGGACGATTTTGGAACCGGCTACTTATCGATCAAGTACATAACGAATATTCCGGTTGATCGCATCAAACTCGATCGCAGCATGATCCTGGGACTGCCTGATGCGCTGCCGGTTATGGAAGGACTAATACGTATTGCCCACAGCCTAGGCATGGAGGTTGTGGCGGAAGGCATTGAAGAGACAGCAGAAGCATTGGCCATGGTACAGGCCGGCTGCGACTATTTGCAGGGCTATCTGTTCAGCAAACCGGTGGCAGCAAAGCAGATTGAGTTGATCCTTGAGGGTAATTTCGCTGCACTATGGCAATAGAAAGGTGTGATCCCGTGAGTATACGCAGGATTAAAAGGCTTGTCACAGGCAGGCCTTCCGTTGATGGGGCAGGTGTAAAGCTGGTTCGAGTGTTTGCCCGCGATGACACCGGGGACTTTGATCCGTTCTTAATGCTGGATGCTTTTGACTCCACCAATCCTGAGGATTATGTGAAAGGCTTTCCTTGGCATCCCCATCGGGGCATTGAGACCATTACGTACTTGATTAAGGGAGAAATAGAACATGGCGACAGCCTGGGGAACAAAGGCACCATCTATGACGGCGACTGCCAGTGGATGACTGCTGGTTCAGGCATTATTCACCAGGAGATGCCCCAGCCGAGGGAGGCCATCCTCGGCTGTCAGCTGTGGCTGAACCTGCCAAGGGACCAGAAAATGACTGAACCGGCCTATGGTGATATTAAGTCAGAAGATATTCCGGTTGTGAAAGAGGACGGCGCTGAGGTGCGAGTGATTTCCGGCAGCTATAAGGATACTCAAGGGGCCTTTCAAGGAAGATATGTCGCAGCTGCTTACCTTGATGTAGATCTGGCGGCGGGGCAGGAATGGAGCCTGCAGTGCGATGCCGAGCACACCCTCTTTGTCTACATCTTTAGCGGCCAGGCCCTTTTTCATCCTGATGGGGAGTGGATTGGCGACAAACAGGCAGTCCTATTCGACAAGGGTGAGACTTTTTGGGTTCAGGCCGGCAAGGATGGCATTCGCTTCGTACTGCTCTCTGCCCGGCCTTTAAATGAACCCATAGCCTGGGGAGGGCCCATTGTCATGAACACCAGGGAAGAGCTGCAGTTAGCCTTTGAGGAACTGAGAAGCAATACATTTATCAAGTAAGACGGGAATGGCCTAAAAGGCGGTTGTGCTATGGGGAAAATTGTCAGGAACGTATACATCTTAGGAATAGTCTTTGCTGTGGTGGCGGGGCTTAATGCATATGTCGGCCTTTTGCAGGTAACGGCCCCGGTTCAGCGCGAGTTTGAACGGAAGCTTGAGGCAGAACTTGACTTCGTGATAGGGGAGATATCAGCTGCCTTTACCCTGGCAGGCCAGACTCTCCGTACAGCGGCAAATTATGTTGCTCTGGAGTCGGACCAGGAGAAAGTAGCCAGATTCCTTGCTGAACTTCAAGGGCAAAGCGCGTCCTATTTATCTGTATACCGTGGTTTGCCGGCCTGGGACTACGGCACGCCGCAGCAAGGCCAGATCGTCTACGCTGCCCCGGGCAGCGGCGAAAGGGTGATCACTGCATCGACGCCTGTCCATGGACCAGACGGTGAGTTCACGTCCGTCGTTTCCATCGATCTGTCCCTGGATGATCTTTTGGCGGCACTGCAAGTTGAAGATGCTGATCCCGAACGGAAGGTTTTCATCTTGACACCCCAATCATCGCTCTTTGGCGAGCTTGGACCGGAGGACTTTGCCTCTGAGCTCCTGCAAGAACCGGCAGGTATGGTCTCCTACAAGCTGCACGGTACGCCGGGATATCTCAAGGTGAGCAATGTGGGAGAAACTGAGCTCCTTGCCGCTGCATTCGTATCGGGCAGCGACTCTTTGAACTTGCAGAACCGGTGGATTATCGGAGTGATGCTGCT
>JAAYSR010000052.1 GCA_012518325.1 Bacillota bacterium | reverse complement strand
GCTGAGAGGCCTGGATGTGCAGCCGCTGGCGGCGGCAGCCAGGATCAATACAGCCAACAAGGCAGCGTAACGGACAGTTTTGTTGGACATAGTGCCTCCTTTTCCCTGGGCACTACTAATATATCATAATTCTACAGAAAAAGGAATGGATATAGATAAAATTCTGAAAACAATGGAGTGAAAAATATGCGTGCGGAACTGATCATGATTGGTACAGAGCTGTTGCTGGGCGAAATAGTGGACACCAATGCCTCCTTCCTGGCCAGAAATCTGGCGGACTTAGGCATCGATGTCTATTATAAGTCAACAGTGGGAGATAATCTGCAGCGGGGGGCAGGCGTGCTTGCTCAGGCACTTGGGCGCAGTGATGCGGTGATAATCAGCGGCGGTTTGGGCCCCACCGATGACGATTTGACCCGTGAGATTGTCAGCGAGGTGATGGAGTCCCCTCTGCAGGAAGATAGGGAAGCCCTTGCCGAGCTGGAAGAGTGGTTTGCTGAACGTTACGGCGAGGCGCAAATGCCTCCCCATAATCGGAAGCAGGCACTCTTCCCCAAGGGAAGCGAGATTATACCCAATCCGGTGGGGACCGCCCCTGGCTTTTACCTCGAGAAGGACGGCAAGATGGTAATTGCCCTCCCTGGGGTCTCTCAGGAGCTGAAAGCGATGTTCACTGCAACAGTTGCTCCGCTCCTTGCCCGGAAGAGTCTGGGGAGGATTTTGGTCACCAGGAATCTCCATTTTGTGGGTGTCGGTGAATCGCGTCTGGCTGAGATTTTGGCTGACCTCCTCCGTGAGCAAACCAACCCAACTTTGGCTCTTTACGCTTCCGGAGGAATTGTACGGGTCAGGATGGCCGTGAAGGCCCGCAGCAGGGAAGAAGGCCTTGCAATGATGGCTCCTGTGGAGGGAATAATCCGATCCCGGACCAAAGACTATCTGTTCGGGACGGATAATCAGAGCCTGGAGGAGGTAGTGGCGCAGCAGCTGATTGACAAGGGTGTTACCCTGGCCCTGGCAGAATCGTGCACAGGCGGGCTGATCGGTCATCTTCTTACGAATGTTCCCGGCAGCTCTGCCTTTTTGAACCGCGGCTATGTGGTTTACAGCAATCAGGCTAAAATGGAGGATTTGGGAGTAAGCGAAGCAACGCTGGAACGGTATGGCGCAGTGAGCGAAGAATGTGCCAGGGAAATGGCTGAAGGAGCCCGATCCCGGGCCAGGACTGATTTGGCTCTGGCAGTTACAGGCATAGCGGGCCCCGGCGGGGGAACGGATGCCAAGCCTGTTGGACTGGTATACATTAGTCTGGCCTCTGCTGGTGATACTATTGTACAGCGACATCTATGGAAAGGCACGCGCGAACAGGTCAAGAACAGGACTGCCCTCATGGCATTGCGCCTGCTTTGGCAAGCAAGCGTGACCTAGAGTCTCCAGCAGAAGGAGGGTGCACATGCAGCAGCTTACCAGGGACCGGCGTAGGCATCTACCGGTCCTTTTCGTTTTCTTCGGCCTAATTCTGTTTCTGAACCTCTTTTCAGCTTCGGACTATCAATTGCTGTCGGCAGTGGTAAAGTTAAGGATCGCTGTAGGTTACGCACCCGAAACCAGGATAATCCTTCCTCCAGTAGGGCAAATCGGCGCCTCCACCCACTGGCTGCCGGTACGTTTGAGTGTTGAACTGAGAAGCGTTGACCTGGGACAGCTGCAGACACTGGTTTTTTCGCCTGCCCTGGACCCGGATGCACTTC
>JAAYSR010000276.1 GCA_012518325.1 Bacillota bacterium | reverse complement strand
GTGTTGCCTGAAATCGCCTCCGGTATCTGCTTGCAGTTTTGGCAGGCAGACTTGCAATGGACCGTCGAAGAACGCCACAGATCAGTGTACTAGGTGGACATGTCATGCACCTCGCCTTTCTTCACGATGTGGTATGGAAGCCCGAATTAGGCTTGAAAAGTGGATACCTTGTCGAGCAAATACTGGAGAACAAGTATCTGTGAGATCCTAGGGGCCAGGTCGAGTTTGGGAAATGAATCCTCGATGATGCCGGTACATAGCACTAGGTCGCCGGCCTTTCCAACGGGTGACTCGGTGTAGTTGGTTATGGCAATGGTTACAGCTCCATTATCCTTAGCCTGGGCTAGGAATCTTTCGACGTCTTCGTTCCTGCCGAAGTGGGAAATGCCTATGGCGACATCGGCAAGCTTCAAGTAGTCTCCTAGCAGAAGGTCCATCCTGGTATCAGTCCAGGCTGAGGAAGGAATGCCCAGCCGCTGCAGGCCAAATACGAACATTTCTGTGAGGCGTGCAGAAAAGGGGCCTGTTCCGCAGACGCTTGCGTGTCGGGCCTTGGCAATTGCCTCGGCGCTTGCTTGAACATGCTCTGCGTCAACGGCAACGTAGGTGCCTAGGAGCATGTGTATTACTTGATAAATCCGGTTTTCCCAGCTGTCTGCAGCCTCATCTAAGTCCAGGGGTGCGTTCTGCAGCGCATCAACAGCTGCAATGAGCTCGTCACGTACGACTGAAAAGCCGGAATACCCGACTGCCCGGCAAAACCTAAATACTGTCGCCTCGCTTGTATCGGTTCGTTCGGCAAGCTCGGCAACTGTGAGGTTGGCCGCTGTTTCTGTTTCGGTGAGAATGAAATCTGCAATGGAACGTTCCGCGTCGTTCAAAAATGGCCTGACGATAGCGATTTTCTGCAGGACGAGTTTGGAGCTGGAAAGCTTCAATAGTTGTGCAATAAGGTTTTGGGAATCCATGGGATACTCTCATCGCCCTTTTTTTGAATGAGATATAGACTGTCATGACTTTAGCACAACGTGATTGTTTTTGTCAACAAAATCCACTAAAAAGTAATCTTTTTAGTGGATTCTCTATCGCAAAAATTTCCTAACGTGACAGATTAAACTTCAGAAAGTCCATGTAAGGCGACACTTTGCGGCAGGATTAAGAGAAGTGTACATCATAAAAAGGAAGGCGTCGCGGCCTCCCTTTTCTAGATGGATGCAGTTTTTTGCTAGAGAAACGCCTTCTCCACAAAATGCGCTATTAGACCAGCAGAGATGCAGAAGGGTATACTGGCAAGCATTTTGCAGATCAGGAACTTCGGCCCAAGAAACGCGGCTTCAAATGGTGCTTTGATCATGCCCAGAATGCAAAAACTGGTGATAATTGCGACAACTGTCCCCATGCCTGCGCCTGCAGCCAGGATGGACCCTATTATGGGAAAGGCGGCATAGGGGCCCATGGCCAAGAGCATTCCGCCTAATGACCCTAGCAGAATTCCCCTGAACCCAGCTTCCGCTGACAGCCGGTTCTGGACAAACTCCGCAGGGACTAGAACTTCAATCATGCCCGCGAGGATGAAGGCACCTAAGATCAGGGGGGCGGCCTGCAGCAGCTGTTTTGCCCCCGACTTCAGCCCGTCCAGATGTTTGCCGGTTGTCTTGGCATTGACCAGCACAAGCATGAGAGCCAGGATGCTAAGAATGATGGTGGTCTGAGCCATCTGCTTCACCCATCCTCTGCATAATGCTGTCGATTGTGCGATCGGCAAAGAACCGCTCTGCCGTAAGCCCTATGATAATCGGAATCGGCAGTGTGATTAGATTTCTCACCACGGCCACACTTGGACTGATCAGACTTATTTCCATGGGAATGCGCGTTACATCAAAGAGCATCTTCCCGTACAAGAATGAAATGATGATGTAAAAGGGTATGCCCTTTCCCTTGAAGCTGGCCACGAATGGGTAATAGACATACGGTCCGCCGGGAAACACGCCCCCGGCCAGGGCACTCACAGCGACTCCCCTTAGCCCGCTGAATTTCTGCAGCCACTTATCAAGCTCTGCTTTGGAAAGCAGCACCTGGATTTGGCCTATGATCAGAAAGGACGCCGTCAGCATGAGTGCAGACTCCAGGGCAGTATTCAGAGAGATGCGAAAACCTTCTGCCAAGAAACTAATGCCCCCAGCGACGTAGGTAATGATGATAAATGCCAGTGTAGAAGTTGAAATAATCAAAAGCGATCTCTTCATCCTTGTCTCCTCTGACTTTTCCAGTATTGACCAGCCTATGACAGTCGGAGCCCGGATGTGCCTGGCAAGTTTTCGTTCTCATGTAACCATTCAATCATGGTTGGAGTTTAAAAAGCATTGCCTCCCAGTTGCAGTCAGCCTCTCAGTGCAGTCCACAAGATATGGAGGTTTGAAAGTAGAAAGTTGGAGAGGTATGCGAGGCGGTGTGGGAGGTGGGCTGCTCAGCCAACGGGCAGCCTCCTCCTCGATTATCTCGCAGTCAGCATGTTTGCTCGAGAATTTTGTAAAGCAGCCGATAGAGCGTAGATGCTTCGTCGTCGGTGAGGGGCAGGCACTGGGCCATTTGCTTCGGAATTTCCCGGGCCTTGTCTCTCAGACCCTCACCTGACGAGGAAAGAACGATTTCTACAACTCTTTCATCTTCCGGAGAACGTTGTCTATGGATGTATCCCTTGGCTTCCAGGCGCTTCAGCAAGGGGGTCAGGGTGCCTGAATCAAGATAGAGGCATGCGCCTAAGTCTTTTACCGTAATGTTCTGTTTTTCCCACAGGACCAGCATTACAATGTACTGCGTATAAGTGAGATTGATACTCTCCAAAAACGGCTTATAGCTGTTTGTCACCGCCTTTGCAGCAGCGTAGAGGGGAAAGCACAGCTGATTCTCAAGTCGCAGAGCTTCGTTCATTGGGCCAGCAGCTCCTCAATGTCCGCCGCAATGGCCTCGGGTTCTACATTAGGTTCATACCGGCCTGCAACTCTTCCTTCCCGGTCAATGAGAAACTTGGTGAAATTCCATTTGATCTGGTCGTCGGAATAGCCGTCTTTGTATTTTGCCCTGAGCATAACTTCCATTGCCTTGGCCTTGACGCTTTTGCCCAGTCCTGCAAAGCGTTGTTGGGAGGTAAGATACTGAAAAAGCGGAATGGCACTCTCGCCTCTGACATCCACCTTCTGTGAAAGGGGAAAGGTGACACCATACTTTACAGAACAGAACTCTGCGATCTCATCTTCGCTGCCGGGCTCTTGATCCATGAACTGGTTGCAGGGAAAGCCGATTACTTCAAATCCTTGATCGCGGTAGGTGTCGTACAGACTCTGCAGTCCCCTGTATTGAGGGGTAAAACCGCATTTGCTGGCGGTGTTAACGATGAGCAGCACCTTGCCCTTATGTTCAGACAACTGCACTGGCCTGCCTTCGATGGACGTGTAGTCAAAATCGTATATTCTCATAGGTTTCCTCCTTAAAATTGCAGGCAATTAAATTGTGTACAATTAATATACAGCAGCGGCGGCAAGATGGCAATCTCCTTTTTTGGCAAATCCAGGAAGGATAGTTCAAATAACAGCGAGAACTATTAGTCAAAACTGGACATCTGGAGGAGTGGTCTGATGAGAATCCACGTGATAGAGAAGGCAGCATATCGGCGAGCGGCCTGGTCATTGCTGGCAGCTTTGTTGCTGCTTACATTTGCGGGCTTAGCAGTGATACCGGCTGCATTCGCCCAGCAGGAGCAAGAAGAGGAGGGGCTTTTCCCAGATCCGGCTTTGGAGCAGGTAGTGCGTCACACTATCGACAAGCCCAGCGAAGTAATTACCCTTGATGATGTGCGCGGCATTACTGATTTGAGAGCTTGGGAAGAGGGTATCACAGACCTTACAGGCATTGAACACTTGTCAAATCTAAGGTTTCTAGGCTTGAGCCGCAATCAGATCAGCGATCTGAGCCCATTGTCAGGCTTAACAGAATTGCGGGAACTTCATCTGGACGAAAACGGTCTCAGCGACATCAGCCCCCTGTCGGGGTTGACCAGTCTCGAGACTCTCAACCTAAGCGATAATGAAGTGCACGACCTAAGTCCGCTGAGTGATCTGACAAACCTTTTGTACCTGTCACTGACCAATAATAAAATCAGTGATGTCAGTGCTTTGTCGGGTTTGACGAGCCTAGAATGGCTTTACTTGGAAAGAAATGAAATCGAGGATCTCAGTCCGTTAGCAAAATTGAGCAGACTCGAGTTCCTTGCCCTGGACGAAAACAGAATCACGGATATCAGTCCCTTGTCAAGTCTTCTGAACCTTACAACGCTGAAGCTTTCCAAGAACGAGATCGTTGAGCCCAAGCTGGGAACTCTGCCCCGCCTATATTACCTTGATCTGGCGTATAACCGAATCAGTGAGTTAAGCGAGTTAAGCAGCATGCCGAGGCTGGAGTTTTTAGAGCTCACTTCCAACCACATCACAGATATCGGCCATTTGTCTGAGTTTAAGAGCATCACACATCTTGGTCTTTCGTCGAATTTGGAACTCACAGATCTCAGTGCGTTATCCAGCCTGACAGAGCTGATAGATCTCGCACTTTTCAACCTTCCCAACCTCAGCGACATCGGGCCTTTGGCGGATTTGACGAACCTGTTGGCATTGTACCTGGTTGAAACCAATACAAGTGACATCAGCCCTTTGTCAGGTCTGGAAAGCCTCGAGCATCTGGATCTACGGGGAAATCGCATCAGGGATCTAAGCCCCCTGCTAACGCTGCCCAATGTGTTCTTCTTATATATTGATGAGAATGACTTCGACACGTCGGACGAGTCGGACGCACTTAAGGTCATATCGGAGTTAGACGAACGCGGGGTGATCGTCCGCTATTAGCTGCCATAGAGGGGGTTCCGTTCTGCCGCAGGCTATATCAAAAAAGGAGGTGTCCTCAGTGGACCCTCCCTTTTTCTTGGCGCCAAAATAATGGTTCTTGGATGGAAGACGTGAGCTTTCCGTCTTATTAGTTAAAATTGCGCCTCGTATAATAACCAGTATACATCGGTATCGGTTATATTTGGATTATACGCAGCATAATCAAAGGCGGTTAAGTCAGCGTCTGATCTCATGGAGGCGTCTGCGCCTAAATCTAAGAGCATTTGCACTACGTCAGGATTTGTGTTGTAAAGCACCGCGTACATAAGGGGCGTATAATCATAGGCATCTGTTTCGTTAACATCAGAGCCCGCTTCCACAAGGGCACGGATTATCTCAGGATTCGTATTGTGGGTGGCAGCCAGAATCAGCGCTGACCAGCCGTCAATATCCAATGCAGTCAGATCTGCCCCTGCTTCAATCAGAATGGCGACAACTTCCGGATTTTGGTTCTGCCTTGCTGCACACATCAATGGTGTGTAGCTGTCTGCATCCGCAGCATTCACGTCCGCACCTGCCTCGATCAGGATCCGGACAACCTCAGGATCTTCTTCCCATTCCGCAGCATACATCAGCGGTGTTACCTTCGTCCTGTCGCTGGCGTTCACGTTAGCCCCTGCTTCAATCAGAATGCGGATAATCTCAGGGTTGGCGTTGTACCTCAGAGCAACAAACAAGGGTGTATTGTTCGTTCCCTCATTGGCATTTACATCCGCCCCCTGCGACAGATAATCCCTAACCCTGTCTGCAGCCCCTTTCTCAATGGCATCGAAAAGGCTGCTGGCCTGGCTGACGGCAGCGAAGGCTAAGAGAAAAATAGATACCAGACATACTAGAGTGACAGTTCGCCTTGTTTCCAACTTTTTTCCTCCTTTCCCTAGAGATTCCAATTCGTCATGGGAGGGTTAATGTCCTTTACTTACGTTATGTTTTTAGCGAAGAAAAGGTCTTGCGGTGCTCCTTGGAGAAATATTACTTTAGCTTTTTTCACAAAGAAACAACAATCAGCAAAGTGAGATTGCAAGGGGGAGTTGCATGAGGGCATCACTTTTTCTGGGGCCGGGAGAGTTTGAGACAGAGACAATAGAGGATCCTGCCCTGCTTCCTGATGAGATCAGGGTTCGCAATCTGGCTGCCGGGGTATGCGGAACAGATATCAGCATCTTTCAGGGCGGCAAAGGAAGCGCTGACGTGACTCCGCCGATTGTCCTCGGCCATGAGTATGCAGGGGAGGTTGTGGAAATAGGCAGTGCGGTCACTTCAGTCAAGGTCGGCGACAAGGTTGCCATTGATCCGAACATCTATTGTCAAAAATGCTATTACTGCCGCAGCGGGAAAAAGCAGCACTGTGAAAATCTGACAGCGATTGGAGTGAACCGGCATGGAGGCTTTGCCGAGTACAGCGTTGTGCCGGAAAAACAGGCCTTCCGCCTGGCAGACCATGTTGATCCCGAAGTGGGAGCCATGGCTGAGCCCCTGGCCTGCTGCATTCATGGGGTAGACTTGGCGCAAATTGAATCCGGGTCGTCGGTTTGTGTTATAGGGGGCGGTGCCATTGGGCAGCTGATGGTACAGCTGGCTAAGCTCGCGGGTGCGGCGACGATAATTCTTAGCGAGCCTGTGGCGCTGCGCAGGGAGATAGGCCTGGCAAATGGAGCTAATTTTGCCATAAACCCCTTTGAGGAAGAGCCGGGTCAGGCAGTGCGCAGGATAGTCTCCCGGGGAGCGGATGTAGTAATTGAGTGTGTGGGCCACCCTGCAGCAACCCGGCAGGCCTTTGAAGTGGCCGGCAAAGGAGCCAACATCGTGCTGTTCAGCGTTCCCAAACCGGGGGTTACATTCCCCCTGGATCTGTTCTCTGTGTTTTCCAAAGAGCTTAAGATCGCGGGCTCCTTCATCAACCCCGACACCCAGCAAAGGGCAGTCAGTCTGATCAACGAGAATCGGCTGAACATCAGCCCTCTGATCACACATAGGTATGGCCTGGACGGGGTACAGGATGCTGTCTTGAAGCAAATGGAAGATGACTCTATCAAGGTTATTGTCAAGCCCTGGTCCTAACAGCAAGTGGGCCGGCGGCAAGTGCAGCGCAGCAAGCGCGGAAGGGTGGTAGGGCGGGTGGCTAAGCTGCATAGAGCCGTTCTCAGCACATCGGTTATCATGGCCCTGACAATTCTCGGCGATTCATTGTTGTATCCGATATTTCCCTTGTATGCTGAACAATTAGGCGTTCCGCTGGTCTTGGCGGGCTTGGTGCTCAGCATCAACCGCTGGGTCCGCCTCTATTCCAACTACCTGGCTGCCAAGGTGTACTCTTCCCGTTCAGTGTACGTTCCCGTCCTCCTGGCATCAATGGGCGCCACCCTTTCAACCGCGTTCTATGCCTTCCCCGTGGGGATTGTCGGATTTCTCCTGGCCAGAATGCTGTGGGGCGTATGCTTTTCCTTCTTTCGGATGGGATCGTATTTAGTGGTTCTCCAAACCAGCCAGCCGGTACTTGGCTGGGCTTTAGGCCTTTCCCAAGCGATACTGCGCCTGGGAAGCGCATTTACTGCCCTTGTTGGGGGATACCTCATTGATCTGATGGGCTACCACTGGACAATGCTTCTTATGGCACTCCTCTCTGGATTCGCAATTCCCCTCTCGCTCCTGTTAAAACGGCAGCTGTCTGCAGAAAGCGTTGGCTTAAGTGAAGCTGCCGAAACGGTTCAGACCCAAGTGACGGCCAGGGGACAGGCACTTTCCAGAGGGTTTTGTTATGCAGCAGCATTCATAACCCATTTGGTTGCCAACGGTTTGGTGAGCTCAAGCCTGGCTCTGCTGCTGCGTGAGACGATAGGAAACGGCATTTCGGTTGGCTCTTTGACCCTGGGGATCGCAACCATATCCGGGTTTGTGTTTTCCAGCCATTGGCTTTCGGCCATCGTTCTATCAGCCTGGTCCGGCGGGTTAAGCGACACGTATGGGCGTCAGGTGCCCTTTGTCGCAGTTACAGCGCTCCAAGGATCTCTCCTTCTGCTCTTGGTCCAGGCGAGCCGGCCCGTAGTCTGCATAGTCTCAGCTATCCTGTTCTTTGTATCTGCCAACATGCAGAAGGTGTTCCTGGATGCTGCCCTGGGCGATACAACAGATACCGACAACCGTCGCATTGTTACTGCCCGCTACAACTCTCTGCAGGATCTCGGTGCTGCCCTGGGTCCCCTCATCGGCTACGGCTTGGGGGCTTTGTCTGGTTTTAACACTGTGTATAATCTGGGGGCGTTAGTCTTATTGTCAACCGCGGCAGTTCCATTGTTAAACCAATTCTGGTTACGTGGGAGAAGTGTTCGGCCCTGAGAAAACTGCAGCGCAGGGAGGCGTTCAAAGGCGCCTCCTTTTGCTTTTTCAGGTGTATTGCGCAGTCAGGTTCAGGGTTTGAAATCTATACACCGGAATGGTTTAACGAGATCAAACTTTACATATATCGCAAAATATCGTTATACTTAACAAGAAAAACGGATAACCCGCGTTTTGTTTCACCGATAAACTCAACTCGGTGAAGCAAGGGAAATCAAGCAGAAAAGGAGAGGACTCAGTGATGACAGGCGGCAGAAAGCTATTGGTAATGATCTTGTTGTTGTCCATGATTCTTGGTGTTGTTGGGATGGCCCATGCTTCGACAGTAATGCTTTACTCGTCCATGCAGGAGGATCAGCTGCTCGCTATTAAACGGGGTTTCGAAAAGAAATATCCGGGTATCACAATGGAGTATTATTTTGCCGGGACAGGCCGGGTAATGACCAAGATCGCAACTGAAGCCCAGGCCGGCACAGTTGGGGCAGACGTGATTTGGGTAGGAGACCCTGCCGACTATATATCCTTTAAGGAAATCGGCATTTTGGAACAGTACTCCTCACCAGAGGCTTACGCCATCGACGATGTCTACATCGATCCGGAAGGGTACTATACCGGGGCACGGCTGATGAATATGGGCATTGCTTACAACACAATGTTTGTAACTGAAGAAGAAGCTCCAAAAACATGGCACGACCTATTGGATCCCCGCTGGAATGATCAAATCGTCATGACAGATCCGGGAACATCCGGCACCTCAAAATTCTGGCTGAACGCCATCGTCAGCCACGAAGACTACGGCATCGAGTTCATCCAGGCACTCAAGGACAATGGTTTGTACATCGAAAGCGGCAGCAGCGCCACTCACAATCAGGTAGCCGCCGGCGCCTACCATATTGGCATCTGCCTGGACTACATGACTGCCAACCTGATGGAACTCGGTTCGCCCGTAGGCTTCATCTTCCCTAAAGACACGGTATCCATCTTCAGTCCCATTGGCCTGGTGAAGGGCTCTGCCAACCAAGAGAACGGCAAGCTGCTCTATGACTTTATCTTGTCGAAAGAAGGCCAGGAGATTCTCGTAGCTGAAAAACTGATCTCTGTTCGCAACGACGTAGAGCAAGGCGATGTGGACGTTGACGCTATTGCCGCCAAAGCCCTCGACCTTGATCTTGAAGCAATGGCAAGGGACAATGACGCAAACCTGGCTGCATATGACAGCATCTTTGGTTTCTAGTTAACAGCCTCATCCCGTCATCAGGAAATCAGAGAATGTGAGCAGCAGACATACGCCTGCTGCTCACGTTAATTATCACAGGAACAGGAGGAGAAACTGTGGCCTACGTGAGATTCGAGAACATATCAGTCAGTTACGGCGACAACCAGGTTCTCAAGAACTTCTCATTAACGCTGGAAAAGAACGAAATCATGTGCCTGGTAGGCCCTTCCGGGTGTGGAAAAACCACTCTGGTCCGCTGCCTTTTGGGTTTAACTAGGCCCGACGAGGGCGAGATTTTCGTAGACGACAAATGCCTGTTCAGCAGTAAAAGGCGTATCAATGTACCTGCAGAACGGCGCGGCATCGGGATCGTTTTTCAGGATTACGCGGTCTGGCCCCATCTCACTGTGAGAGAGAACATATCTTACCCCATGCGTAAGCGGCGTATGAGAAAAAGTGAGATAGAACAGAGGGTGAAGGATGTTCTTCAGCTGGTGAGCATGAGTGAGTATATCAACCATCTTCCCGGTCAGCTCTCCGGGGGTCAGCAGCAAAGGGTGGCAATCGCCAGAGCCCTTATGAGCAGTGATGATCTTATTGTGTTAGACGAGCCCATCACTAACCTAGATGCTAAGCTGCGGGATCAGATGCTCCATGAAATTCGGCAGCTGCAGCTTAACCTGGGTACCACGATTTTCTATATCACCCACGATCAAAGGGCAGCTCTGCAGCTAGGAGACAAGCTGGCGATCATGAATGAACGGGGCGAACTTGTGCAAATCGGCAGCGATGAGGACATCATCCTGAGACCAGAATCACGGTTTATATTTGAATTCATTGGCGTCACTAACTTTATTCCCTTGAAACGTGCAGATTCTGAGTACAAACTCGATGTGGGGCGGGAGTTGATTCCCTGGCCGGAGCCGGTTCCGGAGAATCTGGCCAATGAACAGTATCTGGACATGGGTACTCGCCCGAACGATATCACCTTTGACGATACATCGCCGATCAGGGCCAAGGTCAAGCGGGCAGTCTTCTTAGGCAGCGAGTACGATTATTTCATTGAGCTCGGTGACTTGGAAATTCGGCTGCAGCAAAGCACGCTCGATGCGGCACTTATCGGCGCAGCTAAGGAAGGCAGTGAAGTGGGATTGAAGTTTCTGAATCCACGCTATTATCAGGCTCAGGGAAAGGGGGCATAGACTTATGATCAACTTACGGAGAAACAAGGATCTTGCAGCGGTAGAAGGGCGTCGCATCGGCCTTGACTCGCTCATGACGGCTTTGGCCTTTGTGCTCCTGTTAGTGATTGTCGTTATCCCGATTACCATGATTGTCTATAATGCTTTTTTCTACGAAGGCAAGTTTACGTTTGACCTTATTATTGAGCAGCTGACCCGGAGCACCACCATATCCTCAATGTGGAACACAATCAAGATCGGAGCGTTGGTGACTTTCTTCGGCACTGTCATGGGGGTTTTTTACGCCTGGCTCCTTGGGCGCAGCAACATTCCCGGCAAGAAACTGATGCGCTCACTCTTTACAATTCCCTACATGTTCCCTCCGTTTTTGGGTGCTATGGCCTGGGACCTGCTCCTAAACGGACGTTCGGGTTATCTCAACAGATGGATGATGAAAACGTTCGGCCTTTCCTCGGCACCGCTGAATATCAATACCATCTGGGGAATTGTCTTTGTAGAAATATCCTATTACTTTCCCTTTGTCTTCATGCAGGTGGTGAGCGCCCTGGAGCGCATGGACCCGACCTTGGAAGAGAGTGCCCGCATAGCTGGGGCAAAACAGGGAACAGTGATTCGCACTATCACTCTTCCCCTGGTTGTCCCTGCAATCTCTGCAGGAGCTCTGCTGATTCTCATCAGTTCCCTGGCACACTTTGGGGTACCTGCCATTCTCGGATTCTCCCAAGGCATCTTCACACTGCCGACTCGGATTTTCGCGGTTATTGCCCGTTCGGGAGGCAGCTTTGAAGGCATACGCCAAGCAGCCGCCCTTTCTATTCTGCTGGTGGTTGTTGTGGCGCTGGCCCTGTTGCTGCAGAGAAAGGTCCTCTCCTCTGGAGGCTACGATATCATCAAGGGGAAGAGCATGAGGCCAAC
Organism: Bacillota bacterium; assembly: GCA_012518325.1. Lineage (GTDB taxonomy): Bacteria > Bacillota > Limnochordia > Darwinibacteriales > Darwinibacteriaceae > UBA5420. Next base: position 2,341 of record JAAYSR010000276.1, on the reverse strand, counting down.
GCTCATCAATTTGCGCGGCGCACGGATCCCGCTCTTCATTGTCGCCCTGGTCACCCTGGCCGTCATCGTGCTGGTTCCGTTGGCCATGATCTTCCTGGTGGGTCTGGTTAGGGCCTATGGTCTGCCCCTGATACCTGCCAACTTTACCTTGGATAACTACCGCAGGATCTTTACTGCCAGCGGCACCATGGATTCTATCAAGAATTCACTGGTTCTGGCGTCCAGCGCGGGCGTAATCAGTATGCTTCTAGGCACACTGATTGCCTATGTGGTGCAGAAAATCAAACCCAAGGGAACAGGAGTGCTGGAGATTCTCTCCGTGCTGCCGTACTCTATTCCCGGCACGGTGCTTGCTATTGGCGTGATCTTGGCCTGGTCAGGCAGTCTCAGAGTGAATCTGTACAATACCCTGTGGATCATTCTGATAGCCTACATTGCCCGCTATTTGTCGTTCTCGATGAAGTCGTCGTCGGCAGCTCTGCTGCAGGTGCACCCCTCCCTGGAAGAGGCAGCAAGGACCTGCGGCGCGACCCATACCGAGAGTCTGAAGGATATTACACTGCCCCTCATTCGTCCAGCCATGGTGTCTGGGTTCTTCCTGATCTTCCTGCCGGCAATGCGTGAGGTAACCACTTCAGTCCTGCTCTACGGTCCTTACACCCGCACGCTGGGTGTGCAAATCTACTCGATGCGCGATGCCGGCATGATGCCTCAAGCAGCTGCTTTAGGTTCGATAGCTATCGTGCTGATTATCGTGGTTAACTTCATTATCAATGCTCTGACTGCTGAGCGGAAGGGGGTTTAAGCTATGGCTGACGTACAAGTGCAGCTGAAAAACGTTACAAAGCGCTTTGTCACCAAGACCCTTGGCGACATTGTAGCAGTAGACAACTTCAACTTTGAAGTTTACGAAGGCGAGTGTTTTTCAATTCTAGGCCCGTCAGGCTGCGGTAAAACAACGGCCCTGCGCATGATTGCCGGTTTTGAAGACTTGACCGAAGGTGAGATCTATCTGGGCGGGCGTCCCGTATCCAGCAGCAGGAAGAACCTCTATGTTCCGCCTGAAGAAAGGGACCTGGGAATGGTGTTTCAGGCCTTTGCAGTATGGCCCCATAAAAACGTCTTTGAAAATGTGGCCTATCCATTGCGGATCAAAAAAGTTCCCCGCCCAGAAATCGAGAGGCGGGTGAAGGAGGCACTTCATCATACCAGTCTTACGGGTTTGGAAAGAACATACCCTTCCGATCTTTCGGGGGGCCAGCAGCAGCGGATTGCTCTAGCCCGGGCAATTGTCACCAATCCCAAGGTGATGCTCCTGGATGAACCCCTTTCCAACCTCGATCCCCATTTGCGGGAGACGATGCGCTTTGAACTAAAGGAGCTGCAAAACAAGTTTGGGTTTACAATCATCTTTGTAACCCATGATCAGTCTGAGGCTATGGCTATCTCCGACCGCATGCTCGTAGCTGACATGGGCAGGATCATGCAAATCGACACTCCGGAAAATCTCTATAATCGGCCCATTAACCGCTTCGTCCACAGTTTCTTGGGTGAGAGCACGTTCTTAAATGTGGTAATCAGGGACGGCAAGGTCTATGCCAAGGGGGATATGGAGCACCATCTGGATCTAGAGCCTCCAGTCGATGCCGAGCCTGAGATGATTCTGGCGACGCGCCCCAACGCAATCGAGCTTACCGGTGAAGGGGGCTACCAGACCAAGATTCAAACCAGGATTTTCTTGACAGACCGTACTGAGTATGTTGTTCCTATTGGCGATCAAACCTTGAAAGTTGAGACCCCCCACCGCATCGCCTTTTCCCAGGGGGAGAGCTGCAGTGTGCGCTTTGTGGAACCGATGTGGTATCCTGTAGAAGACGAGGATGCTGAAAGGGAACGCCAGCGCAGACAGTTAATCTAGGGATCCTCCTAGCCGGAAAACCTTGCCATGTGCTCCTGAAAAGAGCCGCGGCAAGGTTTTTTAGTGATTCTTGGCCCTCTCTTGGGCCTGAAATTCTTTGGGTGTGAGGCCCACCAGTTCTTTGAAGACAACGTAAAAATACTTATTATTGGAAAAACCTACTCGGTCGGCAATCTCCTTGACCGAATCAGACGTCTCTACAAGCAGCCGCTTGGCGTTTTCAATGCGAGTCCGTTTCAGTGCTTCTCCTATGGATATACCGCTTATCTCCCGGTACAGCCGTCCCAGGTAGACGGCGTTCATGCCCATTTCTTCAGCGATGCTGGCCGCTGAGAGATTGTCGTCGATGTAACCGGCCGCGATACGTTCGTCAATTTTAGCCGCCAGCTGCTGGAGGTGGGTTTTCCTCAGATCAGCCTGGGC
>JAAYSR010000275.1 GCA_012518325.1 Bacillota bacterium | reverse complement strand
CGGCGACAACACCAACCTGAGCGCTGAACTGATCACTCCAATCGCCATGGAAGAAGGACTGCGCTTTGCGATTCGTGAAGGCGGCCGCACTGTAGGCGCCGGCGTTGTAACCAAGATTCTTGGCTAAACGGGACGTCAAAGGCGAACTTCGCTGGATGTATTGAACTAGAAGGGGGATCCATCCCCCTTTTCCTGTGGAACGACGCTGATGGCGGGGTATTGACACCCTTTCGAAAATGTGTTACGTTCTAAAGGTATTTTGACTGTCTGGAGGTGGCTGCTGTGCGTGTCGGTATCACGTTAGAATGTACGGAATGCAAGAACAGGAATTACCGTACTAATAAGAACAAGAAAAATGATCCGGATCGCATTGAGATGAGGAAGTACTGCAAGACTTGCAAAACCCATACCCCTCATAGAGAAACTAGGTAGGGTCAGAAGGATGTGAAGAATGTGGCAACAGCGCCAAGTAAGCCCGCTTTATGGAATAAACTTACCAAGTTCATACGTGAAGTGCGCTCGGAGATGCGCAAAGTCTCATGGCCAAACCGAAAAGAGCTCATTACCTATACCATCGTAGTTATTGTCACTGTCGTTATTGTTGCGCTGTTTACGAGCGTCGTCGATGTGATCATAACTTGGATTTTGAACCTGTTAGCTCGAATAGGAGGGTAGGGCCAGCCTTTGGTCCCTAAAACATGAGTGAAAACATGCATGACAATGGAAATGAGAACAGAAATTGGTATGTTGTTCACACGTATTCTGGTTATGAAAACAAGGTGAAAGCAGACCTGGAAAAAAGGGTAGAATCGATGGAGATGGAGGACAAGATCTTCCAGATTGTCGTGCCCATTGAAGAAGTCGTTGAGTACAAAGACGGCAAGAAAAAGGTTTCCCAGCGCAAAGTGTTCCCCGGATACGTCATGGTTGAGATGATTGTCACCGATGATTCCTGGTATGTAGTACGCAACACACCTGGCGTGACAGGCTTTGTCAGCAGCGGGGTCAAGCCGATCCCCCTGGAGAAGCACGAGGTGGACATGATCTTGCGCAACATGGGTATGGCAAAGACCAAAGCGGACTTTTCCGTCGGAGAGTCTGTCAAGGTTGTTTCCGGGCCCTTCCAGGATTTTACTGGCACTATCACAGAGGTTAATCTGGATAGGGGCAAAGTATGGGTTAGTATTTCCATGTTTGGACGGGATACTCCAGTAGAACTGGATTTTCACCAGATAGCCAAATTGTAGTTCTAGGTTTGAAGTGGGAGGACGAAAAGTCCGCCATTACCACATTATTTTTAAGGGGGTGTATGCGCCGTGGCAAAGAAGGTAAGTGCCCTTATCAAATTGCAGGTAAGTGCTGGCAAGGCCAACCCGGCGCCGCCGGTAGGACCGGCATTAGGTCAACATGGAGTAAACATTATGGAGTTTTGTAAGGCCTTCAACGAGCGGACCGCTAATCAGGCCGGGATGCTGATTCCAGTTGTGATCACCGTTTATGAAGACCGCACATTTACATTTATTACCAAAACTCCGCCCGCGTCTGTGCTGATCAAAAAGGCTATGAAAATTGAGCGCGGCTCCGGTGTGCCTAACCGGGAAAAGGTTGGAACCATCAAACGCAGCCAAATTAAGGAAATTGCTGAGTTGAAGATGCCTGACCTGAACGCTGCTGACCTGGAAGGCGCCATGCGGATGGTAGAAGGTACTGCCAGAAGCATGGGAGTTGTTGTTGAAGACTAACTGGAAGCGCTATAAATATAGGTGGGAGGATTTAATCCGCTTGCACCACAAAGGAGGACAATACCATGGCAAAACGAGGTAAAAGGTATCAAGAAGCTTCTAAGCTTGTTGATCGCCAAAAGCTGTACTCACCGAGTGAGGCCATTGCATTAGTAAAAAAATGTGCATCCGCCAAGTTTGATGAGACTGTAGAAGTTGCATTTAAGCTGGGTGTCGATCCGCGCCACGCTGATCAGCAGGTGCGCGGCACAGTAGTGCTGCCCCACGGCACAGGGCGGGATGTGCGAGTATTAGTATTTGCCAAAGGTGAAAAGGCTGAAGAGGCCAGAAACGCCGGCGCAGATTATGTAGGCGACGAAGATTTGGCAGAAAAAATCCAGGGTGGCTGGACCGACTTTGACGTGGCCATTGCTACACCTGATATGATGGGTGTTGTAGGTAAGCTCGGCAGGATTCTCGGCCCCCGCGGCTTGATGCCTAACCCCCGGACCGGCACAGTAACCGTTGACATTGCCAAGGCTGTCGAAGAGTCCAAAGCCGGTAAAGTAGAGTACCGTGTCAACAAAGAGGCAGGTATGCATGTACCCATCGGTAAAGTGAGCTTTACTGAGGAGCAGCTCTATGAGAATTTCGCTGCCCTGATGGATGCAGTAGTCAAGGCCCGTCCGGCAGCAGCCAAAGGTGCTTTTATCCGCAAGGTTCACCTGGCCAGCACGATGGGTCCTGGCATTCGCCTCAACGCTCAGGAGGCTGCAGCAGTTAAGTAGCAATTCAATTGCTGAGAAAATGGGTTGATTTTGCTCGTTGCCCATGTTATACTAGCCACGTTGTTTTACAAGTGAATTACAAAGACCGTAGACAGTTGGTTGTCTTAAAAGCAAGGAGGATGCTCGGACATTCTTCTAGGCGCAGAAGACAATAATGTGGCAGATGCCACGCCCACCGAGGTCGGAGAGAGTTGTATCGAAGCGCGTCTTCGCTATGCGATCATGGGATCTCCGCTCGGCTGCGGCAGATCCTTTTTGTATTGCAGGGGAGGTGAAACGATGGCACGACCCGAGAAAGTGGCAATGGTTGAAGAAATCCAGGAGCGTTTTTCTAGGACTCAGGGCATGGTTCTCACTGATTACCGCGGCTTGAACGCGGCTGAGATGACCGCCCTGCGCAAAGAGCTTAGAGAAGCGGGCGTGGAGTTTAAAGTATTTAAGAACACCCTGACTACCTTGGCCGCACAAGGCGCGGAAATGAATGACCTGGTTCAGTTTTTGACCGGACCCACCGCTTTTGCCTTTGGCTATGATGATCCGGTAGCTCCAGCCAAGATTATTAGCGAGTTTGCTAAGAAGCACAAGGCACTGGAAGTAAAGGGCGGGGTTGTTGAAGGGAAAGTTGTCGGTCCAGAAGGTGTGGCTGATTTGGCCAACCTGCCGAGCCGGGAAGTACTGCTTTCCATGGTTATGCGTGGAATGCAGGGACCAATTTCCGGCATGGTCAATGTATTGCAGGGTAACATCCGCAACTTGGTTTATGCCCTGGAGGCAGTTAGAAAACAAAAAGAAGCAAGTGCATAAAGGCATCCTTAAGGAGGGTATTTAAAATGACAAAAGAAGAAATTTTGCAAGCGATTGAGAATATGACTGTTTTGGAACTTAGCGAACTGGTAAAAGCTATGGAAGAGAAGTTTGGCGTATCCGCCGCTGCACCCGTGGCTGTAGCCGCAGGTCCTGTTGCAGGCGCCGCAGAAGCTGCCGAGGAGAAGACCGAGTTTGACGTAATCCTCACCAGCGCTGGCGAGAAGAAGATCAACGTAATTAAGGTTGTTCGCGAACTCACTTCTCTGGGTCTCAAGGAAGCTAAGGAACTGGTTGACAATGCTCCTAACCCAGTCAAAGAAGGCGTATCCAAAGAAATCGCTGAAGAAACCAAGGCCAAATTGGAAGAGGCTGGAGCGACTGTCGAAATTAAGTAGCAGCTGCAGTTCAGTCCAGAAGACACAACTGAAAAGGACTTCCTCGCAAGGAAGTCCTTTCATTACTCTTATGTTGAAGATGCATGGAGCCGTCAGGCACACTGCTTGACAACAAAAATCCACTGTGATATCATAGAAAAGCGGCAAATGGGAAAAATACACCAGCTTTATGTATATTCAACACAACAAAGGGGAATCCTGCTATCTTCTCAAAAATTTTGGAAGGTGCCTAAAAAGTTCATATTTCAAGCGAGGGAACACACCCTTGCTTTTCGTCATGTTTTATAGATACCAAAAGGAGGAGAGGCCCTTGGTAGAAACAAAGCAATGGGAAAAGCGACAGCGCTATGGCTTCGGGAAAATCGAAGAAATACTCGCGATGCCAAACTTGATTGAGATTCAGCACAAGTCATACAAATGGTTTTTGGAGCACGGTCTGCGGGAAATGTTTGACGATGTGTCTCCCATCCAAGACTTTACCGGCAACTTGGTGCTCGAGTTCATGGACTACAGCTTCGGCGAACCTAAGTATGATGTCGAAGAATGCAAGGACCGTGATGTGACTTTTGCAGCGCCGCTCCGTGCCCGGGTCCGCCTGGTCAACAAAGAGACAGGTGAAGTCAAGGAACAAGAAGTATTCATGGGCGATTTTCCTTTAATGACCGAGAACGGAACCTTTATTATCAATGGTTCTGAACGGGTTATTGTAAGCCAGCTTGTGAGGTCTCCAGGTGTCTATTTTAACTATACAGTTGATACTAGCGGCAAAAAACTTTTTTCCGCGAGCATAATTCCGAACCGCGGAGCATGGTTGGAGTTCGATACCGATTCCAATGATGTGATGTGGGTTCGTATTGACAGAACACGAAAGCTTCCCGTGACTGTTTTAATCCGGGCTTTGGGGTTAGGCAGCGATGAAGCAATTCGGCAAGCCTTTCACGAAGCGCCGGGCATTCTGGCCACGCTTGAGAAGGATAGCACCCAATCAGAAGCAGATGCTATGATTGAGATTTATAAACGCCTGCGTCCAGGGGAACCTCCCACAGAGGAAAGCGCCCGTGGACTGTTTTCCACGCTCTTTTACGAGCCGAAGCGCTATGATCTTGCCGGTGTGGGCCGCTACAAGATCAACAAGAAGCTGCGCCTCACTGAGCGTCTAATCGGCAGGGTCAGTGCAGAGAACATAGTCAATCCGGAAACAGGCGAACTCTTAGTGGAACGGGGACAGAAAATTTCCCGGCGCCAGGCTGAGGAGATTCACAGCGCCGGAGTGAATGCCGTTCTGCTTTCCACCAGGGACGGACATGAAGTGCGCCTGTTTGCCAACGACCAGCCAAAAGAGGACGTTACTGTCATCACGCCTGGTGATATTCTAGCCACCATTAATTACATGGTTGCCCTTGCTTACGATATTGGGACGATTGACGACATTGACCACCTGGGCAATCGCCGCCTGAAGAGTGTGGGCGAACTGCTGCAGAATCAGTTCCGTATCGGTCTCAGCCGTATGGAAAGGGTTGTCAGGGAGCGTATGACCATTCAGGACGTGGAGGTTATTACGCCGCAGGCTTTGATTAACATCAGGCCTGTTGTAGCTGCCATTAAAGAGTTTTTTGGCTCCAGCCAGCTCTCCCAGTTTATGGATCAAACTAATCCCTTGGCTGAACTTACCCATAAACGCCGCCTCAGCGCGTTGGGGCCAGGCGGCCTGTCCAGGGACCGGGCTGGATTTGAAGTGCGGGACGTGCACCATTCCCACTACGGCCGCATGTGTCCGATTGAGACGCCTGAAGGTCCCAATATTGGCCTTATCGGCGCTTTGTGCACCTATTCAAGGATTAATGATTACGGTTTCATTGAAACACCCTATCGGGTTGTTGAGGATGGGGTAGTAACCGACGAAATTCGCTACTTGACAGCTGATGAAGAGGATTCATACAGAATTGCCCAGGCGAATGAAAAGACGGAGAACAGCCGTTTTGTCCGTCCTCAGGTCACGGTGCGGGAGCGGGAAGAAATCAAGAACGTGCCTGCAGAGTCCGTTGACTTTATGGACGTTTCGCCTAAACAGACTGTAAGTATTGCCACCGCCTTGATTCCTTTCCTGGAAAATGATGACGGTGCCAGGGCCCTGATGGGGGCAAACATGCAGAGGCAGGCAGTGCCCCTCATCGAAGCAGAAGCTCCGCTGGTCGGCACCGGCATGGAATACAAAGCAGCCGTCGATTCCGGAGCCGTTGTGTTGGCAAGGAACGCCGGTGTAGTGGAAAAGGTTACCGCCCGGGAGATCGTAGTAAAAACCGATACCGGCAGGGACCATTACAAGCTCCTCAAGTTTGAACGCTCCAACCAGGGCACCTGCATCAACCAGAAACCCCGCTGCTATGTGGGTCAGCATGTGCAAGCCGGGGAAGTCTTGGCCGACGGACCTTCGACGGATCGAGGCGAGCTCGCTTTAGGGCGGAACGTGGTCGTAGCATTTGTTCCCTGGGAAGGATATAACTACGAAGATGCTATCCTGCTCAGCGAGGATCTGGTAAAAGAGGATGTCTTTACCTCTATCCATATTGAAGAATACGAAGCGCAGGCCCGGGACACTAAACTGGGCCCCGAGGAAATTACACGAGATATTCCCAATGTGGGCGAAGACAGCCTGAAGAACCTCGATGAACGCGGAATCGTCCGCATCGGGGCAGAAGTAAAGCCAGGGGATATCCTGGTTGGCAAAGTGACTCCCAAGGGAGAAACCGAGCTGACGGCTGAAGAGCGTCTGCTGCGCGCTATCTTCGGCGAGAAGGCCCGTGAAGTAAGGGATACTTCGCTGCGGGTGCCCCATGGCGAAGGCGGAATTGTCGTTGACGTCCGGGTCTTTACCAGAGAAGACGGCGACGAGCTGTCTCCGGGGGTCAACCGGCTGGTGCGCTGCTACGTGGCGCAGAAGCGCAAAATCTCCGAAGGGGACAAGATGGCGGGACGCCACGGCAATAAAGGTGTTATTTCCAGGATTATGCCTGTGGAAGATATGCCATTCCTCCCTGACGGAACACCTGTGCAGATTGTCCTTAACCCGCTGGGAGTGCCTTCCCGGATGAACATCGGGCAGGTGTTGGAAACCCACCTGGGCATGGCCGCCAACTTGCTGGGCATCCATGTGGCAACACCGGTCTTTGACGGCGCCAGTGAGATCGAAGTAATGGATATGATGGAAAAGGCCGGCATGCGCAGGGACGGCAAGACAGTCTTGTATGACGGCAGAACAGGGGAACCCTTTGACAATCCTGTTACCGTGGGCATCATCTACATGGTAAAGCTGTCACACTTGGTAGATGACAAGATTCATGCCCGTTCCACCGGTCCTTACTCCCTCGTTACCCAGCAGCCCCTGGGCGGAAAAGCGCAGTTTGGCGGGCAGAGGTTTGGTGAAATGGAGGTATGGGCCCTTGAGGCCTATGGCGCAGCCTATACTCTGCAGGAGATTCTCACCGTCAAGAGCGACGACGTTGTGGGCAGGGTGAAGACCTATGAGGCTATCGTCAAGGGAGAGAACATCCCTGAGCCGGGAGTGCCGGAATCCTTTAGAGTCTTGATCAAAGAGCTGCAAAGTCTGGCTTTGGATGTCCGGGTGCTGAGTGAGAACGAAGAGGAAATCGAGATCAAGGAAGAGGAAGAAGATATTAGTGAAATGGCCAAGGAACTTGGAATCGACATCCAAGGGCGCGGGTCCAGTACCAGTATCACTCGCTCTCCTGAGGCAGGCAGTCGCGGGAAGTCGGAAGAAGCCGAGGATGAGGACGCAGACGAGGAAGATGAAACCGAAGATTTGGATTCTCAGCATTCCGCTGATTCCGAGTTCGAGGAAGACTCCGATGAAGAAGCAGACGACGACCTGGATTTAGATGATGATTTAGAGGATGACTTAGATTTTGAGCTAGATGATCTAGATGACTTTTCGGATGATGACGATGACATTTAGTCAGAGAGCTGATGGACAAAAAGGAGGGACTGCCCTTGCTGGATGTCAATAATTTTGATCGGATTCGCATCGGGCTGGCATCACCGGAACAAATTCGGGCTTGGTCCAGTGGTGAGGTCAAGAAACCTGAAACAATCAACTACCGGACTCTCAAGCCGGAGCGTGAAGGTCTTTTCTGCGAAAAGATTTTTGGACCGACACGGGATTGGGAATGCCATTGCGGCAAGTACAAACGTGTCAGGTACAAGGGAATTGTCTGTGATCGCTGCGGTGTAGAGGTGACCAGGGCGAAAGTGCGCAGGGAGCGCATGGGTCACATTGAGCTTGCTGCACCGGTTTCACATATCTGGTTTTTCAAGGGAATTCCGAGCCGAATGGGCTTGATCTTAGATATGTCTCCAAGAACTCTGGAGAAAGTTCTCTACTTTGCATCATATATCGTGATCGATCCAGGCGACCCAGGTGTTACCGGCTTATCGAAGCAGCAGCTGCTCAGCGAAGGCGAGTATCGCGAGTATCGTGACAAATACGGCAATGCCTTTGAGGCAGGCATTGGAGCGGAAGCGATCAAGAAACTCCTCGAAGAGCTAGACTTAGAGGAGATGAGCAAAGAACTGCGCAAGGAAATCAGGGATACCTCAGGTCAAAGACGTGTCCGTGCTGTTCGCCGCCTGGAAGTGGTGGAAGCATTTCGCACGTCGGGCAATAAGCCCGCCTGGATGATTCTGGATGTAATTCCCGTCATTCCGCCTGAGCTTCGGCCCATGGTTCAGCTTGACGGCGGCCGCTTTGCCACTTCTGACCTAAATGACCTTTATCGTCGGGTTATTAACCGCAATAATCGTTTAAAGAGGCTCTTGGAGCTTGGCGCGCCTGATATCATTGTCCGCAATGAGAAACGCATGCTGCAGGAAGCGGTAGATGCCTTGGTGGACAATGGACGCAGGGGCCGCCCTGTTACCGGGCCAGGCAACCGTCCGCTGAAATCGCTGAGCGACATGCTTAAGGGCAAACAGGGACGTTTCCGCCAGAACCTCCTGGGAAAACGTGTGGACTACTCCGGCCGTTCGGTTATCGTAGTCGGCCCGAAACTGCGCATGCACCAGTGCGGTTTGCCTAAAGAAATGGCATTGGAGCTTTTCAAGCCCTTTGTGATGAAGGAACTTGTGGCCAAGGGCATAGCCCACAACATTAAGAGCGCTAAGAAGATGGTGGACCGGGTCAGGCCAGAGGTATGGGATATTGTTGAAGAGGTTATTAAGGAACATCCCGTGCTGCTCAACCGTGCGCCAACCCTGCACCGTCTGGGCATTCAGGCCTTTGAACCGGTTCTGGTGGAAGGAAAGGCGATTCAATTGCATCCGCTAGTTTGTTCAGCCTACAACGCGGACTTTGACGGCGACCAAATGGCGGTGCACGTGCCGCTGTCGGCAGAGGCCCAGGCTGAAGCCCGCTTGCTGATGCTTTCTACCAACAATATTCTGGTGCCCTCCAGCGGCAGGCCGATTGTCACGCCGAACCAGGACATGGTTATTGGTCTGTACTATCTCACTGCCCACAAAGTAGGTGCCGAAGGCGAAGGCCGTTATTTCGGCTCCGTCGAGGAAGTGCTTCATGCATACAATGCCGGCTCAATCAGCCTGCATGCCATGATCACTTTGAGACTGGATGATGAAGCGCAAACCCGTCTCCAGACTACGGCAGGAAGGCTTCTGGTTAATGAGATCCTGCCCGAGGGCATGGAGTATATCAATCACGAGTTAGATAAGAAGAGACTGGGCATCTTGGTTGACCGCCTGTACAAGAGTGTAGGGGCCGGCGAGACTGCCAGGGTCCTTGACCAAATCATGCAGCTTGGCTTTGAATTCAGCACCAAGTCAGGAACTACAGTGTCCATCGCAGATATTGCAGTGCCTGCCACCAAGCATGAACGCATCCGTGCAGCTGAAGAAGAGGTCGAAAAAATCGAAGCCCAGTTCCGCAGAGGCCTGCTGACTCCCGAAGAACGCTATCAAAGGGTGTGTACGGTATGGACTAAGACCAAAGAAACCGTCACTCAAGAAATGCTGGATAACTTCGATAAGTTTAACCCAGTGTACATGATGGCTATCTCAGGGGCACGGGGCAACGAGTCGCAAATGAGCCAGCTCGCAGGTATGCGGGGCCTGGTAGCGGATCCCACGGGAAGAACTTTTGAGATTCCCATTAAGGCAAACTTCCGTGAGGGACTTACCGTGCTGGAGTACTTCATTTCCAGCCACGGCACCCGCAAAGGATTGGCGGATACCGCTATCCGGACAGCAGACTCAGGTTACCTGACCAGAAGGCTCGTTGACGTCTCCCAGGATGTCATCGTCCGGGAAGTTGACTGCGGAACCACCGAAGGAATTACAGTTTCCGCCATCAAGGAGTACACCGGTGAGCGTGAAACGATCATTGAGCCTCTCTGGGAGCGCCTGGTAGGCAGGGTGGCTGTGGAGGACATCGTCCATCCTGAAACCGGTGAGCTTTTGGTGGCAGCCAATGAGATGATCAGCGATGCGGCTGCCCAGAGGATTGACGAGGCGGGAATTAAAGAAGCGAAAATTCGCTCCGTCCTGGTCTGCAAGACCCGTCACGGTGTCTGCGTACACTGCTATGGGCGAAATCTCGCCAACGGCGAGCTGGTAGACGTGGGTGAGGCAGTCGGCATCGTAGCTGCCCAGTCCATCGGCGAGCCTGGTACCCAGCTGACGATGAGGACGTTCCACACCGGCGGCGTAGCCGGCGACGATATTACAGCCGGTCTGCCAAGGGTTGAAGAGCTGTTTGAAGCCCGCAAGCCCAAGGGGCAGGCCATCATCTCCGAAATCGCGGGCACCATCAGCATTGCTGAAGTCAAGGGTGTGCGTAAAGCAACTGTCAAGGGACCTGAGGGTGAAGTATCCTACACCATCCCCTACGGTGCCCGACTGCGGGTGCGGGACGGCAGTGAACTGGCTGCCGGCGACAGGATCACCGAAGGTCCTGTGAACCCCCACGACATTTTGGCTGTCCAAGGTGTTCTGGCGGTCCAGGAATACCTGGTCCAAGAGGTTCAGGAAGTCTACCGCTCCCAAGGCGTAAACATTAATGACAAGCACATCGAAGTAATTGTCCGCCAGATGCTTCGCAAGTACAAGGTAGAGGATTCCGGAGATACACTGATGCTCCCAGGCTCACTGGTGGATGTCTTTGACCTTGAGGAAGCGAACCGACAGGCGGAGGAAGAAGGCGGCCTGCCGGCCGAGGCCAAACCTGTATTGCTGGGAATCACCAAAGCATCTCTGGCCACCGAAAGCTTCCTGTCGGCAGCCTCGTTCCAGGAGACCACCAGAGTGTTGACAGAAGCCTCCATCAAAGGACGCGTCGACAAGCTGCTTGGACTTAAGGAAAATGTGATTATTGGAAAACTGATTCCGGCAGGCACCGGCCTTGCCCGCTACCGCAATGTTGAAATTGAGGTAGAAGGCCAGGAAGATGCCCAAGCTGAGGAGCTTGAAGAAGAAGTGGAGTTGGTTTCCGGTTAGTCTGAGGGAATTGTTGAATCTGCACGTAAGATCTGATTGACAGAGCGAAAACAGGATGATAGAATGATGAGTGTTGCCCGCAGGGGACGCCCCCTGCGGGGTTGTTCGACGCTAGAGTATGAGTAAAGGAGAAACCTGAATGCCAAACAGACTTGAGACTTCGCTGCGTGTAGTCGGTGCTAAACAGACTCTCAAGGCTGTCCAAGCTGAACAGGCAGCAGTAGTCTACTTGGCTCGAGATGCAGATGAACATGTCACTGGTCCCGTCCGCAAGGAGTGCCTGAGCAGAGGGATCGAAATTGTTGAAGTGGAAACCATGGCAGAGCTAGGCAGAGCTTGCTCAATTGAGGTAGGAGCCGCTGTAGCAGGTGTCATGAAGTCCAACAAGATTTAGAATGACTGAAGGGAGGTTATCCGTAGTGCCAACTATCAACCAACTAGTGAAGAAAGGTCGCAGAGCACAGAAGTCCAAAAGTGCAGCTCCAGCCCTGGGTTATACCCAAAACACCTTGCGTGATGAGGTGATCTACAATCCAAAGGGGGCGCCGCAAAAGAGAGGCGTTTGTACTAGAGTGTACACTGCCACGCCGAAGAAACCTAATTCGGCCCTTCGCAAAGTAGCCCGTATTCGGCTTACAAACGGTATAGAGGTGACTTCCTATATTCCTGGGGAAGGCCACAATCTGCAGGAGCACAGTGTGGTACTGATCCGTGGAGGTAGAATTAAAGACTTACCTGGCGTGCGCTATCATGTAGTTAGAGGTACACTGGATTCAGCGGGTGTAGCAGACAGGCGTCAGGCTCGTTCTAAATACGGTACCAAGAGACCGAAGTAAAGAAACTCCAAGGCAATTTGCTCCGCAAATTGCCAGGAATCACGTGTACAAAGGGGTGAAAACCAATGCCGAGAAAAGGGAGTGTTCCTAAGCGGGAAGTAATTCCTGATCCTAAGTATGGTACGGAACTGGTCACGAAATTCATCAACGCATTAATGCTCGACGGCAAGCGCGGGACAGCTGAGTCCATCATGTACAAAGCCTTAGAGATGTGCGAAGAGAAGACCGGCACCAAAGCCATGGAAGTACTTGATCAGGCGATGAACAATGTTATGCCAGTTGTAGAAGTCAAACCCCGTCGTGTAGGTGGTGCTACTTACCAGGTGCCTGTGGAAGTGCGGGCAGAGAGACGGCAGGCTTTAGCTTTACGGTGGCTGGTGCAGCACGCCAGGCTGCGTGGCGAAAAGACCATGACAGAAAGACTTGCTGCCGAATTGATGGATGCTGCCAATAATCAAGGCGGTGCTGTTAGAAAGAAAGAAGATACTCATCGTATGGCAGAGGCGAACAAAGCTTTTGCACATTACCGCTGGTAGTATAGTCTTCGCAAGGCTGGAAACCAAGATGAGTTTACTCGGCTAGGGGGAGTGAAAAGTGGGTAGAGAGTTTTCGATTGAAGCCACCAGAAATATAGGTATCATGGCGCATATTGACGCTGGCAAAACAACAACCACTGAGAGAATCCTCTTCTATACCGGGAAAGTTCATAGAATAGGCGAAACACACGATGGCGGCGCAACCATGGACTGGATGGCGCAAGAGCGTGAACGGGGAATCACCATCACCTCAGCTGCGACCACCTGCCATTGGAAGGGTCATAGAATTAACATTATTGACACGCCCGGGCACGTGGACTTCACTGTGGAAGTTGAACGTTCCTTGCGGGTGCTGGACGGAGCAGTTGCAGTGTTTTGCTCCGTTGGCGGGGTGGAGCCGCAGTCCGAAACGGTTTGGCGGCAGGCAGACAAGTACCATGTACCTCGCTTAGCCTATATCAACAAGATGGATCGAGTAGGAGCAGACTTTCAGCGCGGCTTGGATATGATTGCCGAGCGCCTGGGGGCCAATCCTGTGGCAATTCAGTGGCCCATTGGTTCGGAAGACACATTCCGGGGCATTGTGGATCTGGTTGAAATGAAGGCCCATCTGTATGTGGATGATCTCGGGACTTCAGAAGAGGTCGAGATTCCTGAAGAACTTCTTGATGTTGTTGAAAACGCTCGTCAGATCCTGGTTGAAAAGGTTGCAGAAACCGATGAAGAGCTCACAGACAAGTATCTGGAAGGCAAGGAAATTACAGCTGAAGAGATCAAGGCTGCGCTGCGGAAAGCATGCATTAGGGTTGAATTGATTCCTGTGCTGTGTGGTTCGTCGTTTAAGAACAAAGGTGTCCAGCTCTTGTTGGATGCGGTAGTAGATTACCTACCATCGCCAAGTGATTTACCTCCAGTTGAGGGAACAAATCCAGAAACTGGTGCCGTTGAGACACGGGCCTTGAATGACCAAGAGCCCTTTGCAGGATTGGCCTTTAAAATTATGGCGGATCCGTACGTAGGAAAACTTGCATTCTTCCGTGTTTACTCCGGAGTGCTGCAGGCCGGGAGCTACGTTCTCAATGTGAGCACAGGCAAGCGCGAACGGGTAGGACGAATTTTGTTGATGCATGCCAATCACCGGGAAGAAGTGAGTCAGGTCTATTCAGGCGATATCGCCGCTATGGTCGGCCTGAGAAATACTTCCACCGGAGACAGTTTGGCCGATGAGAAAAAGCCGATTTTGCTAGAATCCTTAGAGTTTCCTGAGCCGGTTATCAACCTGGCGGTGGAGCCAAAATCCAAAGCCGACCAGGATAAGCTGGGCCAGGGATTGCAGCGCTTGGCGGAAGAGGACCCGACCTTCAAGGTCTATACAGACCCTGAAACCGGCCAGACCATCATCGCAGGCATGGGCGAGCTTCACTTGGAGATTATCGTCGATCGCCTGCTGCGTGAGTTCAAGGTCGAGGCCAATATCGGAAAGCCCCAGGTCGCTTACCGTGAGACCATTACTAAGCCAGTCACAGCTGAAGGCAAGTTCATACGGCAAAGTGGCGGGCGCGGTCAGTACGGACATGTGGTGCTGGAAGTTGCACCGAATGAACCTGGTGCAGGATTCGAGTTTGAGAACAGGATTATTGGTGGAGTTGTGCCCAGGGAGTATATCGCTCCTGTAGAGGCTGGAGTTAAGGAAGCAATGCTCACCGGTGTTGTGGCAGGCTTCCCCATGGTAGATGTTAAAGTGGCCATTGTAGACGGGTCGTATCACGAAGTTGACTCTTCAGAGCTGGCCTTTAAGATTGCAGGTTCTATCGGATTCAAGGAAGCTTGTCAAAAGGCAGCGCCTGTGCTGCTGGAACCTATGATGCGGTTGGAAGTTGTAACGCCCGGTGATTTCATGGGCGAAGTGATGGGTGACATCAACTCGCGTCGCGGCAAGATTGAAGGCACGGAGCAGAGGGGCAGCACTCAGGTAGTCAAAGCTATTGTGCCCCTGGCTGAAATGTTTGGATACGCCACTACCATCCGGTCCCTCACGCAGGGAAGAGCCCAGCATACTATGAGTTTTGCTTATTACGAGGAAGTGCCTCGTAGTTTAGCCGAAGAGATCAAAGGCTCGGTTGGCATGTAATATAAAATTTATTTCCTGAAAACAAGGAGGAACAAAAATGGCAAAGCAAAAGTTTGAAAGAACTAAACCGCACGTAAACGTGGGCACTATCGGCCACGTTGACCACGGCAAGACAACTACAACTGCAGCAATCACCATGCTGCTTGGCCGTGGCAAAGAGG
>JAAYSR010000274.1 GCA_012518325.1 Bacillota bacterium | reverse complement strand
TAGGCCGCATTTAACAGCTGAATTACGGACTATATAAAGACGTTCTGCAGAATGGAGGTGTTCCTATGAGACTGGCACTGGCAGGTGTCCGCCACTTTCACGTGCATCACTTGCTGGACTGCGTTAAGCACAGCGAAGGCGTTGAGCTCGTAGGAATATTTGATCGGGATGAGCACGTCAGGAACACCTTTGCAAACCAGTATCAGACCCTAGGCTATTCCAGCCTGGAGGAAATGTTTGAGGTTGGCAAGCCCGATGTGATCGCATGTTTTGATATACATTCCAAACGTGCCGAAGTCAGTACGCAGGCGCTGGCCAGAGGGATCAGCGTGTTGTGTGACAAGCCTCCTGTAACCAGCCTTGGGGAGCTTGAGGCGCTGAAAAACGCGGCATTGGCTTCACAGGCGGCGAAGTTTACAGTCCTCCTGAGTGAACGCTACAATCCCCCAGTGATGACACTCAAGCGAATTATTGACCAAGGGTGTATAGGTGAGATTGTGAATTTTGCCGCCTTTAGACCCCATAAGCTGAACAAGCCGGACAGGGAGGCGTGGTTTTTCCGCCGCAAAGAGCATGGCGGGATCCTGGTGGACCTGGCCATCCATGACATAGATGTCTTCCAGTGGATTGCCGGGAAGAAGATTACGGAAGTCGCTGCCCAGGCTGGCAATCTCAGCTGCCCCGAACATCCTGAGTTCGAGGATCACGGCCAGCTGATTTTCCGGGCTGAGGGGAACGTTACTGGCCTGGTCAAGGTGGACTGGCTCACTCCCGCGGCTTTTCCCACCCACGGAGACTGCCGCTACTTTGTCACAGGCACCAGAGGCACAGTGGAAGTCAAGACAGAAGGGGACATCGGCACCTTAGGCGGCACCGTAACAGTCTGCACAGACAGCCGGCCTCCTTACACGGTCAGCCTCGAGGTTCCAGAAACGGATCTTTACTCCGACTTTTTTGCAACCATAGCCAAAGACTTACCGCCGCCTATTTCCTTGGCTGATGTGTTCCACGCAGCAGAGGTTGTGCTTAAAGCCCGCGATGCAGCTGACAGCAGGCGTGTGATCGCCTTAGCTGACCAGAACTGATGCAATAGGAATGAGAACCACAAAGAGGGGTGGAGGGGTGATAGACTTACTGAGTATTTTGTCGTTGTGTCCGTCATGCATCATCAAAAGAAGGAGTGTACAGAAATGAAAAAATCTCTATTAGCAGTATTTCTAGTCGTTTTTCTGCTCGGCAGCCTGCCGGTCTTTGCAGCAGAACCAATTAAAATCGGCGTTATCGTTGACCTTAGCGCTTCAACCGCCCTCTGGGGTCAGTCCCAGGCCCGCGGCGTTGAGATGGCCGTAGAAAAGTACAATGAGGCCGGCGGACTTTTGGGCCGCCCCATTGAGCTGAAAGTCTATGACTTCAAGTTGGATGTACAAGAGGGAATCAACGCCTACCAAAGACTGGCAAACCAAGACAAAGTCAGTGTAGTCATTGGCGCACCGGTTTCCAACCTCAACCTGGCATTGGCTCCAATTGCAGATCAACTGAAAGTTCCCATCGTTGGCGAAGCAAGTGACGCACGGACTACATCCAAGACACCTACCGAGCCCTGGCCGTATATGTTCGCATCCCAGCTCACCTGTGTGGATTACGGCGAGGCAGCAGCTTCTTACGCAATCTACGAACTGGGCGCCGCTAACCTTGCTGTAATCAACAACAAGGGTAATGCCTGGGCCGATGAAATTGCCGAAGCTTTCGTGAAATATGCTGAAGCACACGGTGCCAAGATTGTAGCAAGAGAAGCATTTAACTGGGGAGATACAGATTTCCGTTCACAGCTCAGCAACATTCAGCGCAGAAATCCAGATGCCATCCTGGTTCCCGAGTATCTGCAGGAAGCTTCCCAAATTACCAGGCAAGCACGTGAAATGGGTATAGATGTAGTAATCCTTGGACCAAACTCCTTTACACCTCCGATGGTAGAACTCATCGGCGATGCTGCAAACAACGTCTACTTTGTAAACAACGTAGCATTCGATCTGCCAGCTGTTAAGGAATTCACCGAAGCCTATGTCGAGAAATACGGCACAGATCCTACCGTTAACGCCTTCTTCGGCCATGACAACACCGTAATTGCCCTGGAAGCTATCCGCAGAGCAAACTCTGCTGATCCGAAGGCTATCCGCGACGAGCTGGAAAAAACTGAAAATGTACAAGGCTTGATCTTCAACTACACTATCGATCCAGTCACCCACAGAACAGACGGGTTTATCCCAACTGTCATCAAGATCGAAGACGGCGAGTACATCACTGTTGGCCTGTACGAGCCGGTCAGACAGTAAAACTGCGTTGAGTTAAACTGGTGAAAGAAATCCCGACTCCGCACTTCTGCGGAGTCGGGTCACCTTTGACCGTGAGAATGGATGGTGAAATGTTTGTTACTTCAACAGATAATTAATGGCCTCTCGTTAGGTTCAGTATATGCCTTGATCGCGGTAGGGTTTGCCTTGGTGTTCAGTATTTTGAAGTTCTCCAACTTCAGCCACGGCAGCGTAATCATGCTCAGCGCCTACCTTGGACTGTGGTTTTCCAACAACTTTAATGTGGGGCTCCTGCCTACGCTGCTGGTTTGCATCCTAGGCGGAGGAACTTTGGCCGTTATTATTGAGAAAATAGGTTTCAAGCCCATTCGGGATAAAGAAGGTCCTCTGATTTATCTATTTGTTGTATCCATTGCAATTTCCATGTTCCTTCAGTATTTGATGACAGCCTTGCTCGGCGGCCGCTTCTTCATCTACAAGCCTTTGCTGAAGACCAGCGCCTGGCGTGTTGCCGGCCTGACGATTCCCGTCGTGAACCTGGCCATGTTAGGGGCAAGCGTTATTGCCTTGGCAATTCTGCTTTATGTACTGTATCGCACAACTATAGGAATTGCTATTCGGGCAGCCTCTACTGACCTGTTTACCCCCAATCTGTTGGGCATCAACATTGATCTGGTTGTCTCGGTCACCTTTTTCATCTCAGGGGCCCTGGCGGGAATATCCGGTTTGTTCTTGGGCATGAGCCTGAATGTCTATCCTCAGCTCGGAGGACTGGTCATGAAAGCCTTTATTGCGACAGTAATCGGGGGACTCGGAAGCTTGGGCGGCGCAGTGATCGCCTCCTTTATGCTGGGTCTGTTAGAGACTATGATTACAGCTTACATTGGCGGGGCTGTGACACCAATGGTCTCTTTCGCTGTGATGATTCTGTTCCTGCTGTTCAAACCGGAAGGCGTTGCTGGATTGCTTGGGCTTAGCAGCGGCACCACAACTCAAAAACTGTAAGGTTATGGAGGAATTTCATGAGTTCCTATTTGACAAGCGTTCTAATATTTACTGGAATTAACCTGATTGCGGTTTTAGGCATGTTCTTGCTGATGGGCCTGACCGGACTGCTTTCCTTTGGCCAGGTAGGCTTTATGGCCATTGGAGCTTATGCCGCCGCCCTGGGCTATACGAAATTTGGCCTGCCCTTTGGCATCGGTCTGCTGATAGGGATCGTGATTTCACTTCTCGTTGGGCTTGTGATAGGGACAGTTACCCTGAAACTGAAGAATGACTATTTTGCCCTGGCCACCTATGGATTCTCAGAAGTTATCAAGAATGTCCTTATCTATTTCTCCTCCTTTACAGGCGGTTCCATGGGGGTCTTCGGCATTCCGGCATCGGTCACCCTGCCGCTGGTCGCTGTCATTTTCCTGGTTGGGCTGGTGATCACCAGAAACTTTAAGGTAACCAAGCTTGGGCGCAACTCGCTGGCTATCCGTAATGACGAGCTTGCCGCACAAGTGATGGGCATTAACGTATTTAAGCATAAACTGAGCGTCTTTCTCCTGAGCGCCGTCTTCGGTTCCGTCGCCGGCTCGCTTCTGGCCTTTGCCACTTACTACATCGAGCCCAACCTCTTTGACTGGAACCGCTCCATCAGCCTGATCGTCATTGTCTTCTTCGGAGGGATTAACAGCCTGACAGGAGCAGTCACCGCGGGGCTCGCCCTCACCCTGCTGCCGGAAGTTTTGCACTTTGGTGCGGAATGGCGCATGGTGATCTATACGTTCATCATTATTGTGACCATGATCTTTAGGCCTACGGGACTTTTCGGCCGCTGGGAGATTTCTGGGCGGCAGATGATGGACTGGTTCAGAAATCGCGGTCAGCGCTCAGCAGCTAGGGGGCGGGGTTAAGTATGAAAAACGAACAAGGTACCATACTTCATGTGGATAATGTTACGATGCGCTTTGGCGGGGTAGTTGCCGTCAACGGGGCCAATATCAGGCTCAGGCGCGGCCGGCTGGCGGGGATCATCGGACCGAACGGCGCAGGCAAAACTACGATGTTCAACCTGATCAGCGGGGTCTATACGCCTGTGGAAGGGGAAATCCGCTTTAAGGATCAGGCAATCACCGGCAAGTCCCCCGATGAAATTACTCATTTAGGTATTTCCCGCACTTTCCAAAACATCAGGCTTTTTGAAGGGCTGAATGTCTACGACAACGTTAAGATGGCGGCTTCCTGCCGCAGCGAATACTCTTTTCTGGAAGCCATCCTGGGCTTGCCGAAGGTGTGGAAACTCGAGCGTGAGGTTGCCTCAGAAGTAGAGTATTACCTGGATTTGGTGGGCCTGTCCGGCTATGAAAAGGTCTGGCCGGAAAACCTGGCCTACGGCTTGCAGCGCAAGCTGGAAATAGCAAGGGCCTTAGCCTCCAAACCGGAGCTGCTTCTTTTGGATGAACCGGCTGCAGGGCTCAACCCTACAGAAGTTCAGGAACTGATGGAGATCATCAGGCACATTCACAAAGAGCTCGACATCACGATTCTGTTGATTGAACACCATATGGACATGGTGATGAGCATCTGTGAGGAACTGTGGGTCATGAACTTTGGGGCGGTAATTGCAAACGGTGATCCTGAGAGCGTTCAGCAAGATCCCGAAGTCTTGAAGGCTTATCTAGGATCTTAGTGAGGGGTGGAATGGTGGCATATCTTAGTTTACATGATGTTTGCGTCTCCTACGGGAGAAATCAGGTGCTGCACAATATCAGCATGAATGTGGAAAAGGGACAGATCGTCACTGTCATCGGCGCCAACGGTGCAGGCAAGACTACTCTGATCAATGCGATTTCAGGCGCCCTGCGCTATTCAGGCCAGATCCGCTTTAAGGATTCGCCAGCGCCTTTTCCGGCTTACAAAGCGGCCCGGGCCGGGATCGTGCAAATCCCCGAAGGCCGCAGGATATTTCCTAACATCAGTGTGGCAGAGAACTTGACTTTAGGGGCCTATGCCCTGAAGGATAAGTCCCAGTTTGCCAGCCGGTTAGAAGCGGTGTACAAACTGTTTCCCATTTTAGAGGAAAGAAAGGATCAGGCAGGCGGCAGCCTCAGCGGCGGTGAACAGCAGATGCTGGCAATTTCCCGGGGCCTGATGAGCGACCCAGAGCTGATTTTGCTGGATGAGCCTTCTTTGGGCCTTGCCCCCCTGATTATCCAGGAGGTCTTTGAGTTAATAAAAAGCCTCAAGGAACAGGGGATGACGATTGTACTGGTTGAGCAGAATGCTAAAATGGCCCTGGAAATTGCAGACTGGGCCTATGTGCTGGAAAACGGCGTCTTTGTTGCCGAGGGGTCAGGCAAGGAGCTCTTAGCAGATGATGTAGTGCGCCGGGCCTATCTTGGCGTCAAGGAAGTCTAGAATAAATGAGAGGTGATAGCGTGAGAACGGCAGCTGAATTGGAAGCCAAACTTAGTGAACCTACTCCGGAACTGATTGAAGATCTAAGGAGTCTCGACGGAGACATTATCATTTTAGGCGTCGGCGGAAAAGTCGGCCCCAGCCTGGCCCGTCTGGCCAAAAGGGCCATTGACGAGGGCGGCCTGGATAAGAAAGTGATCGGGGTTTCCCGTTTTTCCTCCGGCACCTTGCGTGAGGAGCTTGAAGCAGACGGAATCGAAACCATCGCCGCTGACCTTTTGGATCCGGCTGAGGTGGCCAAGCTTCCTGATGTGAAGAATGTGATCTACATGGTGGGTTACAAATTTGGCACAGTGGGCAATGAGCATATGACCTGGGCTATGAATACCATGGTGGCCGGACAGGTGGCCAGGAAGTATATGAACTCCAGAATTATGGCCTATTCCAGCGGCAACATTTATCCCTTTATGCCCCTTAGTTCCGGCGGGGCCGATGAAAACGTAGAGCCAAGCCCCACTGGTGAATATGCCATGTCCTGTCTGGGCCGGGAGAGAATGTTCGACTACTTTTCCAGGGCTCACAACACCCCGGTAGTGCATTACCGCCTAAACTATGCTGTAGACCTGCGCTATGGAGTGCTTGTGGACATTGCCCAGCTGGTGAAAGCAGGCAAGCCGGTAGACCTAAAGATGGGCGCCGTAAACTGTATCTGGCAGGGAGATGCCAATGTCTACGCACTCCGGGCGTTGAAACTGTGCGAAGCTCCGGCGAAGATTCTCAATGTAACGGGACCGGAGACCATCTCGGTGCGCTGGGCTGCAGAAGAGTTCGCCAAGCGTTTCGGCACAACTGCTCAGTTTGTCGGGGAAGAAGGCACAACAGCGCTGCTGAACAACTCAGGTCAAGCCCACAAGCTCTTTGGCTATCCTAGGGTCACCCTGGGCCAAATGATGGACTGGGTTGTAGAATGGATAGAAGCCGGCGGCGAACTGCTAAATAAGCCAACGGGCTTCCAGGAAACGGAGGGTAAGTTCTAGCTATGAAATTAGATCCTAAAGTATATGAACTGCTGCATGAAGGTACAGTCATTCCCGCCCTTCCCTTAGCGTTGAATGCAGACAGGAAGTTTGATGAGAGAAGGCAAAGGGCCCTGGTCCGCTATTACATGGCGGCGGGGGCAGGCGGCTTGGCGGTTGCGGTGCACAGCACCCAGTTTGCCATCAGGGATAAAGACATCAACCTGTTTGAGCCTGTACTGAGAGTTGCCATGGAAGAGATGACGAGTGCAGAGGCACCCCAGCCGTTTATCAAGATCGGAGGCATTTGCGGTCCGACTGAACAGGCTGTTCAGGAAGCCGAGCTTTTGGCCGACCTCGGCTATGATCTGGGGCTTCTAAGTATGGGCGGTCTGGATCAGTACAGTGAAGCAGAAGTGTTGGAGCGGGCCAAGGCGGTGGCAGAAGTCATCCCCCTGGTTGGTTTCTATTTGCAGCCTTCGGTAGGGGGACGGGTGTACAGCTATGACTTCTGGAAAGAGTTCGTGAACATCCCGGCGGTCAAGGCCATCAAGATCGCTCCCTTCAACCGCTATTTCAGCCAGGACGTAGTGCGGGCTGTGTGCAGTTCGCCCCGGAGAGACGATATCGCTCTCTATACTGGCAATGATGACAATATTGTGGTGGATCTTTTGACCCCTTTCCGCTTCAACATTGACGGCAAATTAGTGGAAAAGCGGATTGTTGGAGGCCTTTTAGGACACTGGGCCGCCTGGACCAAGAAGGCAGTAGAGCTTCTGGACAGAATCAAGGAGGTTCGGGATCAAGACCAGATTCCCGCAGAACTTCTGCAGCTGGGTGTGGAAATTACCGACTGCAACGCAGCATTTTTCGATCCATTCCATGATTTCGCCGGGGTAATCCCTGGAATCCATGAAGTGTTGCGCAGGCAGGGATTGCTGGAGGGCATCTGGTGCCTGGATCCAGAAGAAACACTCTCCCCCGGCCAGCTTGAGGAAATCGATCGGGTGTATAAGGCATATCCTCACTTGAATGATGATGACTTTGTGAAGGAAAACTTGGAGAAGTGGCTCGCCTAGGACCCAAGCAGTCGGCTGAATCCCCCTGGGCCGCAGCCCG
>JAAYSR010000051.1 GCA_012518325.1 Bacillota bacterium | reverse complement strand
TTGCCCCTGAACGCCAATTGGAACTGGAGATGCTGCGTCCTGTAATGCCGGATTTGGCAGGCCTGGATGAGTTCTGGACTGAAGCCGGTTACACTGTGGTGCAGAGGGAACAGGTCTACAGCGTGCAAACTGTTCTGCACGGCAGCGATCAGGTGTGGGTTCAGGGTCAGGAAAAGCTGGTCCTGGTGCCTGCGCGCCACGACCTAAGCCTGGCTTCTGCAATTCTGCAGCTAACCAGCGTATTTCTGGAAGAAGGATGGGCAATTCAGCTGGAGGCTGTGGAACATGGCTATACCGTCGGGTTTTGGAGCAGCCTGCCCGGCTGGCAGGATAGAGTGTTGGCATACCAGTGGCAGATTGAACTTTTGAATCCTCGCAACTACGGTTACTACTACGGGGACCTGATTTCCGTCATGGGCCAGCCCTTTGATCCCGAAGGCTTTAGAAAGGGAACACCGGAGTCTCCGTTGCTGGCTTTAATCATCGATGATTGGGGTTATTTTTCCCTGGCGGCCGACGCGTTGATCGCCTATCCCCTTCCCTTGACCATGGCAGTGCTGCCCCATTTGGCTGCTTCCGAGCAAGTGAGCGAGCGCATCTACGCAGCGGGACATGAGCTGATACTGCACCAGCCCATGGAAGCGCTGGATGGCGGCCTGGAACTGGGTCCCGGCGGCATAACCGCGGACATGGATGCTGATCAGGTGAAAGCGCAGATTAGGGAGAATCTGGCTTCACTGCCTCTTGCGGCAGGGCTAAACAACCACATGGGTTCCCGGATCACCGCTGACCGGACCGTCATGACCTATGTCCTGGAGGTTGTCAAAGAACTGGGGCTGTTTTTCGTAGACAGCCGCACATCAACATCCAGTGTGGCGGCTGAGGTTGCCCGGGAAGTCGGAGTACCCTACGGGGTAAACAACCTGTTCATTGACAACGAAAGTGATGTGGAAAAAATAAAAGCCCAGGTGCGTGCTGGCCTGGACTTAGCAAAAAGACAGGGACATGCCGTGCTGATCGGGCATGTCCGCCCGGCGACATTCCATGCTCTCTGGGAGATGATTCCTGAACTCTTGGATTCGGGGGTGCAGCTTGTCCCTGTTTCTCAGCTGCTGTACAATGAGTAATTACAGATTATGCATGTAGCGGGCCTGGGCTTCTGCTACAAAGCGCTTGGCTTCTTCCCGATCCAGCCAGGCGCCGACTTTGGTCTTCTTCTTTTCCAGATCTTTATAAACCTGGAAGAAGTGGGTGATCTCTTTCAGCAGATGCGGGGGGACATCGCTGAGGCCCTGGACCCAGTTCCACTGCGGATCACTGACCGGAACACACAGGATCTTCTGATCCGGTCCTTTTTCGTCCCACATTTCAAAGGCCGCGACAGGCTCTACACGGATGATGCAGCCGGGGAAGGTTGCCTCGCCTACGAGAACCAGGGCGTCAAGTGCGTCTCCGTCTTCCGCCAGTGTATCCAGGATGAACCCATAGTCCGACGGATAATGAACCGATGAGAACAGCATACGGTCTAGGTAAAACCGTTTTTCCTCCCTGTTGTATTCGTACTTGTTGCGACTTCCACGTGGAATCTCCACCATCACTTTTAGGCTCATGATAACGACCTCCTATTGTTATTAATGTTATTATTGGCTACGTACAAGTCAATTACCTACCAAAAAAACCGAAAAAAGGGGTTCTTGATATAAAATGGCTGTGCAGAAAGAGTTTAAAGTTGTGGCTCCCTTTGAGCCCGCCGGAGACCAGCCCAAAGCGATTAGAGAACTAGTCGGAGGAATTGAGGCGGGTATGAAGCACCAGACCCTCCTTGGCGTGACCGGTTCCGGCAAGACGTATACCATGGCCAAAGTGGTGGAGGCCGTGCAAAAGCCCACCTTGGTTTTGGCCCATAACAAAACACTGGCCGCGCAGCTGTGCAGTGAGTTCAGGGAGTTCTTCCCCCATAACGCAGTGCACTATTTTGTCAGCTATTACGACTATTACCAGCCGGAGGCATATGTGCCCACCAGCGACACCTATATAGAAAAGGACGCCTCGATCAACGACGAGATCGACCGTCTGCGCCATGCCGCCACCAGTGCCCTCTTTGAAAGGCGAGATGTGATCATTGTAGCCAGTGTATCCTGCATTTATGGCTTGGGATCGCCTGAAGATTATGTGGGCATGACTTTTTCTCTGAAGAATGGTGAGTATCGGGATCGGGATCACATCCTGCGCCGCCTGGTAGGCATTCAGTATGAACGGAATGATATCGGCTTTACCCGGGGGACCTTCAGAGTGAGGGGAGATGTGATTGAGATCAACCCTGTGGGCAGCGAATCTGTGATTAGGGTGGAAATGTTTGGCGATGAAATTGAGCGGATCCTGGAAATCGATCCTATAACCGGCGAGGTTTTGGCTGAGAGGGACGAGCTCACTATTTACCCGGCTTCGCACTTTATCACGCCGGAAGAGAAGCTGCGCCGGGCCATCCCTGCCATTGAAGCAGAGTTGGAGGAGCGGCTGAAGGTGCTGCGCAGCCAGAACAAACTATTAGAGGCGCAGCGCCTTGAACAGCGCACCCGTTATGATTTGGAGATGCTGGCGGAGCTCGGCTACTGCACCGGCATAGAAAACTACTCGGCCCCTTTGAGCGGGCGCCAGCCTGGGGAAACGCCTGCCACACTGCTGGATTACTTTCCCAAAGATTACCTGATGATTATTGATGAATCCCATGTGACGATACCTCAGGTTCGGGCCATGTACTTCGGCGACCGTTCCCGCAAGGAAAACTTGGTGGAGTATGGTTTTCGTCTTCCTTCTGCTTTGGACAACCGTCCGTTAATGTTTCCGGAGTTTGAAGCTCATATGAACCAGGTTGTGTACGTGTCCGCCACTCCGGGACCCTACGAACGGGAAAGGTCCGAGCAGGTGGTGGAACAGGTGATCAGGCCCACCGGCCTGGTGGATCCTGAAATTGTGGTGCGTCCTGTTAAAGGGCAGATTGATGATCTAATCGATGAGATCGGCCAGGTGATTCAAAGAAGGGAACGGGTACTGATTACTACCTTGACCAAACGCATGGCCGAAGACCTTACCCAGTATTTTACAGAAATTGGGCTGAAGGTCCGCTACCTGCACTCAGATGTTGAAACTCTGGATCGCATTGAGATTTTGCGGGAATTGAGACAGGGAGTCTTTGATGTCTTAGTCGGCATCAACCTGCTCAGGGAAGGGCTGGACTTGCCGGAGGTCTCCCTGGTAGCCATCTTAGATGCAGATCAGGAAGGCTTCCTGCGTTCGTCTACCTCTCTCGTGCAGACTATAGGCCGTGCTGCCCGAAATGTGAGGGGAAAGGTGATCATGTATGCAGATCGCATTACAGATTCCATGCAGTACGCCATAGACGAAACCAACCGCAGGCGGGCGATTCAGATGGAGTACAATGAGCGCATGGGTATCACCCCGGCCAGCATTGAAAAGGCCATCAAAGACATTGCTCAGGAGATTGTGGAGGAGCAGGTCGCGGAAGAGAAGGCTGACTATGATACGCGCAGGAAAGGTTCTCTCAGAGATGTAATTGCTCTGATTCAAGAACTGGAAGAAGAAATGTACAGGGCCGCCCAGGAGCTCAATTTCGAACGGGCAGCAGAACTGCGCGATGAGATCAAAGAGATACGCATTGAAACGGGGTTGTCAGTTTGATAGATAAACTAGTAATACAAGGTGCCAGACAGCACAATTTGAAGAATATAGATGTTGAAATCCCCAGAAACAAGCTGGTGGTTATCACTGGACTTTCCGGTTCAGGCAAGTCCTCCCTGGCCTTTGACACCATTTACGCAGAAGGGCAAAGAAGGTATGTCGAGTCACTCTCTGCCTACGCGAGGCAGTTTCTTGGACAAATGGA
>JAAYSR010000273.1 GCA_012518325.1 Bacillota bacterium | reverse complement strand
GGCCTGGAAGCTCTGATCGGCTACTTGTATTTGACAGGTCAAAGACAGCGCCTTGCGGAGCTTCTCGGCACCATTGACCCAACCCAAGACTCTTAAGAAAGAGAGGTATCGAAGCCAGGTGGGTGAGATTGTAGGGCGTCAGCCTGTCATAGAAGCACTGCGTTCGGGGCAGGAGATTAATAAGATCTTGGTGGCCAAAGGCTCAAGGCAAGGTTCAATCCGGGAGATCATTGCCCTGGCCAGGGAGAAAGGCATTGTGGTTTCAGAGGTGGAGCGTGCCCTTTTGGACAAGCTCAGTGCAGGCGGAAACCATCAGGGTGTTCTGGCCCAGGTGGCGGGGACCGCCTATGTCGAGCTGGAAGACCTTTTGCGCAGGCCGGAGGGTTCTGATTGGGCACCGTTCCTGGTTTTGCTTGATGGAATTCAGGACCCTCACAATTTGGGCTCGATCATTCGCAGCGGCGAAGCCATGGGCATTGACGGGGTCATCATTCCCAAAAGGAGGGCGGTGCCCGTTACCCAGACTGTGATGAAATCCTCCGCTGGTGCAGCCAACTATCTGCCCGTCTGCCGGGTGGCAAATCTGGCAAATACGATTGACGTCCTGAAACAGGCCGGGTATTGGATAGCAGGTGCAGATATGGAAGGGGACCCCGTTTTTTCCCAAGACTTAACAGGCCCCATCGGATTGGTTATCGGCAGCGAAGGATCAGGACTGAGCCGCCTGGTGAAGGAGAAGTGTGACTTCCTAATCTCCGTCCCCATGCGGGGTCGGATTAACTCACTCAATGCCTCAGTTGCCGCCGCTCTGCTCATGTTTGAGGCAGTACGGCAGCGGGGTATGCTTTCTTGACCCTCCTCCAACCTTAGTGTATAATATGCTTGTGTACTTGGGACAAACTGTGCGGTAACACTTGAGGTGGAGGCGATCGATGGTGAGTGCTAATGCACCAAAGAGATACTATGACATGTACGAGAGTCTAAGCGACGAAGAGATTGTTCAGCTAGCCCGAGATGCCAATGATCAAGCGTTAGAGCACTTGATTAACAAGTACAAGAACTTTGTACGGGCCAAAGCACGCTCTTATTTTTTAATTGGTGCTGATCGGGAGGATATCATCCAGGAAGGGATGATTGGTCTTTACAAGGCCATCAGGGATTTCCGCCCCGACAAATTAGCCTCATTTCGAGCCTTTGCAGAACTCTGCATTACCCGTCAAATAATCACAGCCATCAAAACAGCAACTCGCCAAAAGCACATTCCGCTCAACTCATACGTTTCCTTGAACAAACCCATTTATGATGAAGAATCCGATCGTACACTCCTTGATGTGATCTCCGGTTCAAAGGTCACTGATCCTGAAGAGCTGGTGATCAGCCGGGAAGAGTTTGTAGATATTGAAAGCAAGATGGTGGAGTTCCTCAGTGAACTGGAGTGGCAAGTTTTGATGTTCTACCTGGAGGGCAAAAGTTACCAGGAGATCGCAGATGAGCTGGGGCGTCATGTTAAGTCCATTGACAATGCGCTGCAGCGGGTCAAGCGCAAGCTTGAGCGCTATTTGGAAAAGCGCGAGAGCATCCAGTGAGAAGAGGCAGCAGCACTTTTTTAAGAAAAAGCAGTTGACAAAAGCAAATTCCGTTGCTATACTCTAAATTGGTTTCGCCGGTGTAGCTCAATTGGCAGAGCACTCGACTTGTAATCGAGAGGTTGTGGATTCGACTTCCTCCACCGGCTCCATTTGATAATCTGTTTTCGTGGAGGGATACCCAAGTTGGCCAAAGGGGGCAGACTGTAAATCTGTTGGCAACGCCTTCGAAGGTTCGAATCCTTCTCCCTCCACCATTTTTTACATCGCGGGGTGGAGCAGTCTGGTAGCTCGTCGGGCTCATAACCCGAAGGTTGTCGGTTCAAATCCGGCCCCCGCAACCAAATTTTTGTTTTTGCAGCCGTCAGAGTGAATCTGGTGGTTTTTTGTTGCAAGGAGATGAAACCCCCATAGAATATCCTAGGTAGATTATGGGGGGCCTGGGGCATGCTGGCATTCATTCTCGCTGCAGCAATCACATATATTTTTCTCTGGGTGCTGCCGCTGTGGCTCCTGTGGCCGGCAGGGGTTTTGATTTCGATTTACATGGTAACACTAGTGGAGAGAGCCAAGGGCCGCACAATCAGTGATCAGCAGATTCTCGCCGCGCTGATTGGCTCGTGGCTGACAGTCTGCTACGGAATGATGCTTTTCTTAGCTTAGCAGAAGGACTTTTGCAGGACTTGACGAATGTAATCGTGATCAAGAATCAGTTATGTTTTCCGGGAGGAGTGGAAATTCGAAAATGGCAAAGCAAAAGTTTGAAAGAACTAAACCGCACGTAAACGTGGGCACTATCGGCCACGTTGACCACGGCAAGACAACTACAACTGCAGCAATCACCATGCTGCTTGGCCGTGGCAAAGAGG
>JAAYSR010000272.1 GCA_012518325.1 Bacillota bacterium | reverse complement strand
TTGAAGGAGCTGGGCATACACGCTGTCGTGGATGGGGAAATTGTGGCATTCAGCAAAGAGGGACAGGTTGATTTTTCCCTCCTGAGATCCCGCAAGCCTGATAGCCGCATTTGCTATGTTGTCTTTGATCTGCTTTCTCTCCGGGGTGAAGACCTTTGCCCCCGGCCCTGGCTGGAGAGGCGGCAGCAGCTCGAAACCATGGTCCAGGAACAGGGGAGGGTTTTTCTGTCGCCGCTGCTTCCCGGTTCTGCCTCTGAATGCCTCACTTTTGCTGCCGAGCACCGCCTGGAGGGCATAGTCTCCAAGCTGAGGGACTCTCCCTATTTGCCGGGAGTTCGCTCCCGTGCCTGGAGGAAACAGAAGATCAGGCGGAGCCTGGACTGTATTCTAGCCGGTGTCAGGATGGGGCAGGGGAAAGTGCGCTCCCTGGCGGCAGCGGTGTATACGAAAGACAGGTCATTACTGTACTTGGGCAACGTAGGCAGTGGATTCAGCGAAAGCGAAATGGACTTTGTGCGGCAGGCCATGGACATCCTGCCTAGGGCACCTCGCTGTCCGTGTTTGAATCCGCCGCAGGAAAACGGCAGCTGGCAGTGGTATCAGCCCCTGGCGGTTTTCGAAGTTGAATACTCTGAACTTACTCCGGCAAAACGTCTGCGGCATCCCGTGTTTCTGCGTTTTCGCCTGGACAAGGAGGCGAAGGAGTGCGTATTGGAGGAAAATTACCATGACAACTAAGCAGGTTGTGCATGTGGAGGGAAAGTCTCTCCAGCTGTCAAATCTCGATAAAGTGCTCTGGCCGAAGGCGGGGCTTACCAAGGCCAATCTGCTCGAATACCACGCCCGCCTCTATGCCGTTACAAAGAGGCATTGGCAGCAGCGTGCCCTGACCGTGACCCGCTACCCCCACGGCGTCGAGGGGGATTTTTTCTTTCAGAAGAATATTCCATCTTCCGCGCCCCCTTGGGTGAAAGCTGTGCAAATCGCAGATACGAACTACATTGTAGCCAATGATCTGGCCACAATTACCTGGCTGGCTAATCAGGCCGCCATTGAGTTCCATCCTTCGACCTACCTTGTCTCCAGGACTGACGTTCCCAGTTACGCCATCATCGACCTGGATCCGGCCAAGCCCGCGGGGTTCGCTGAGACTGTGGAGATTGCCAAGTATTGTCGTGATCTCCTCGAGGAGATGGACCTTTGCGGCTATCCTAAGCTTTCGGGTGTAACAGGCATCCACATCTATATCCCTCTGCACGCCCGCTACAGTTTTCCGATCACTAGTCAGCTGGTGAAATTCATAGGTATCACACTGCAGCGCCTTCATCCCCGAAAAGTTACTCTGGAAAGGCTTGTCAAAAAGCGGCATGGAGTGTATATTGACTACATGCAGAACCATCCCGGCAGGACGATTGCAGGCGTCTACAGCCCTCGGCCGACCCCGGAAGCTACAGTTTCCACCCCGGTTCGCTGGGAAGATCTGGATTATTTCGAACCCAGGGATTTTACTCTGCAGACAGTGCCGAGCTGGATTGACGCCCGGGGCGATCTCTTTGAACCGGTGTTAAGCCGTCCCCAAGGCTTGGAGCATCTGCAAAACCTGCAGATTTTTCAGTAAT
>JAAYSR010000271.1 GCA_012518325.1 Bacillota bacterium | reverse complement strand
GGCCATAGGGAGCAGCGGGTCCATGACTTTCTTTCAGAAGAGATCCTTTTCGGTCTGCCTGAAGATCAGCGCCTCTTCCTCTTGCAGACCTCCATCCTCTCAGAAATTACCCCAAGTATCTGCAGGGCGCTGACAGGCAGGGAAGACTCCGATGCGGTTCTCTGGGAGCTGTACCGCAAAAACCTTGCTGTCTCCGCCATCTCAGTGGATGCAGGCGGAGAGCCGGTCTACCGCTACAATGCCCTTCTGGTCAAGATGTTAAGGGAGCGCCTGAACTGGGAACACCCAACTGAAGCGGCGGAACTCCATCGACGGGCTGCGGAGGCCCAAAGAACCCCAGGAAGAGCTATTGCCCATTACCTGCAGGCGGGCCTCTGGGATCAGGCAGCCCAGCTCATGATTACATACGGCATGGAACTGCTCTACCAAGGTATGGCCGAAACTCTGCAAAAATGGTATGTTCAGCTGCCTGATAACGTCCGGGCTTCTTACCCCAGGCTCTCCCTGATCGTGGCCAGGACAGAAATTCACCGCGGAAACTACCAGACAGCGAAGGAGCTTCTGGAAGAGGCGGCACTGCATGTGGCAAGTGAGGCGGATGAAGTGGATGTACTCACGTCCCAGATCACTTTGGCTTACAATGCTGGCGATCGAGAAAGAGTGGAGAGATATGTAAAGCGCGGACTGGAGCTGCCGCTAAATCCCGTAGCCCGCGTTTCGGTTGGAATAGCCGGTGCGTGGCTGGATTTGAAGGAAGCCAGGTGGGACGCTGTGTGCGAAGGCATGCGTGCATCGCTTCAAACTCCAGCTGCTGCAAATGACCGCAGGGCGGACCTTATAGGAGTGACATATACTAATGCTTTCCTGGCTGTTCTGCCAGGCTGTATGCAGGCTGCAGATGCGTATTGCGCTGAGGTTCTGGCAGCTGCAGATCCCGATAGTGCCTGGTATTTGGGGGCACAGGAGCTCTCATCTTGGATCTTGCTGTGGCGAGGCCAGTTAGATGAGGCGCAAAAACGGATCGAAGCTGCTGAAGCTGCCAGACAGAGGCTGGGGGGATATCCCTTTGTCGGCAATGATCTGCCGATTCTCCTCGGTATTCTGGCATTGGCCCGGGCAGATCGAGGTTTGTCCGAAGCCTCCCTGGACCTATTGCAGGAACGAATTGAGAGGCCTGGACGTCATAAAGTTATGCTGCACTATCATGCCGCAGGGCGAATGATGGCTTATTTGGACCGCAGAGAAGAGGCCATGCTAATGGCAGACCGCTTGGAGTCTCTGGATTTGAGCTGTAAAGTGACCTGTTATTTGGCTTGTCACTTGCGAGGTCTAATTGCTGCTATCTATGATGATCACGATGAGGCGGCGGCAGCTCTCAGCAGGGCTATGGAGCTGGAAGCCCTGCTTCCCATAGCCCATGTAGGCGGGAGTGCGCATCTGATCTGGGCCAGCATTCTCTTAGGACAAGGCAGAGTTGATGAAGCGTTAGAGGCGGCAAAGCCGGTGCTCAAGCAGTGGCACCAGGACTCTCTGCCTGGCTTCGCGGCAGTGGACGGCCCCATCCTTTGGCCCCTCCTGGAATTGGCAAGCAGTCTTGCTGTGCCTGGAGCGAAAAGCATGCGCAAACTCTTCACCGAAGGCAATTCCCGGCCGACGGAACACCCTCGGGAGACCCTTTCCCCAAGGGAACAGGATGTGCTGCGCCTGCTGATGGAGGGCTGCACCAACCTGCAAATCGGCTATACACTCCATATTTCGCCAGAAACAGTGAAAACGCATGTCTCCAGAATCTTTCGCAAGCTAAATGTTAATTCCCGCACACAGGCTGCGGTACGTGCCCGGGAGTTGGGTTTCTAGGGAAATCATTGCTCTTTGATGGAAAAATCACCATATTGGGGGATAACACGCCGGGGACATTACTGTTAAGATGTCCAGTGGGGAACCGTGTGTACATTAAGGCAGGGGAGGAGCCAGTGTGGCAGGGAATTTTCAGATCATGACTGAACGGCTGATCATTGCAGAGTTCGATGAAAGGATGGCTGAAAGCGTCCACCTAAACTCATTGGATGAGGACAACCGTAAATATGTCCCCGATGAGGTTTTCGAAACGGTGGAAGAAGCGGAAGAGACGATTCGCTTCCTTATGGAATGTTACAAAGGCACAGAAGGGCCATTTGTCTATCCAGTGCTGCTTACGAGCGGTGAGAATATCGGCTATGTGCAGGCGGTACCCATCGGAGAGCGGTGGGAAATTGGCTGCCACATAGCTGCGGCGCATACCGGCAGCGGCTATGCATCAGAAGCGGTGAGGGCGTTTTTACCGGTCATTATGGACAGAATCGGCGCTGATGAGATCTGGGGAATTTGCCGCGCAGACAACCTGGCTTCCCGCCGCGTCTTGGCGAAATGTTCATTTGAACTGGTGTCCAGAGCATCGGGGACTTACCACGGCCAGGAACATGTGATCTGCACATATGTTTTCAGACTCTTGCGGGAGGAGAAAGATCATGCGTGAAATCATCTATGACAGCTATTTTTGGCAAAATGAACTGGTACGCTTGCGGGCGGTGGAGGAAGGTGACTGGGAAGACCATTACTACAACCGCTTTGACACTCCTGCCCGCAGAGTGCTGAACTACGAAGTGGAACTGCCGCCTACTGTGGCGGAAGCCAAGGATCTCACAGCCCAGTTTGCGGAATTTAGACCGGGAACCGGAAGGCTGATGTTCGTCATTACAACCCTAGACGGCAAGAGTGTCGGCGGTGTCAACCTCAACTCCATCGATGAGAAAAACGGCACCTTTAGTGTGGGTATGCAAATCGACCGAGATCACAGGGGGAAGGGATATGGCACTGCTGCGATGCTGATTGTCTTGCGTTACGCCTTTTATGAGCGAAGACTGAACAAGTATTACGGCAGTGTCCTGGAAGGAAACCTCGCTTCCGCTGCTATGCTCAGAAAGCTGGGCTGCGTTGAAGAGGGACGCAGAAGGCAGATGGTGTACTCCCAGGGACGCTACTTTGACGAGATTCTCTTCGGGCTCACCAGAAGTGAGTTTGAAGCAAAGTATCCGCCGAATATCTAGAATCTTAGGGGGTATAGCTGTGACAGCAAATCGTATGTTAAGCACACCGGCAGCCTGGTCTTTGCTGCTCGTAAATGTCATTATCTTTGCTGCTTTAAACCTCTCCCCGGGCTTAGCTGATGTGTTTCTTCTTGACCCGGGCCGGATCATGGAGCGGCCATGGTCCTTGTTTACCGTCTTTTTCTCCCATGAGCTCCTGATCCATATTGCCCTGAACATGTTCCTGCTCCTTGTTTTTGGTACACGCTTAGAAAAAGCCGCAGACGCACGGGTGCTGTTCAGTGTCTATGTACTATGCGGATTTCTTGGCAGTTTGACTATACCTGCCTATGCATCGGTCATTGGCTATGCAGGCGGTCCCATTGCAGGAGCCTCTGCATCTGCCTTTGGAGTCGCAGCAGCCTGCGCCGCGCTCCAACCGGATGCTGTTGTATTGAAATCCAAAGCAAAACACTGGATCGTAGCTTTGTTTATAGTCAATGCGCTGCTGACAGTCCAAAACCCCCATGTTTCGGTAGGGGGACCCGCCCACGCAGTCGGGATCGCAGCCGGCGCAGTCTTTGGCTATGCACTGCGCAAGAAATCAGGAGGCCGCACAGTATGAAAATTGAGCTAACACCTGTTGATGTCAGTGAGAAAGAGATCCTCCGGAATCTGTTGGAAAAGTACGATTACGAGTTTTCCCAGTATGACCAAAGGGACGTCAATCATCTGGGCTTGTACGGCTATGACTACCTGGACTATTACTGGACAGAAGCAGACCGCTGGGCCTTCTTCATCAAGGTGGATCAGAAACTGGCGGGCTTTGTGATGATCAACACCTATCGGGAGGTCGAGGTAGAAAGCCGTTATTCAATGGCGGAGTTTTTCGTGATGCATAAATACCGCGGCCGCGGTGTAGGGAGATACGCCGCCCATCATGCCTTTGACATGTTCCCCGGGACATGGCAGCTCAAAAGGCACCCTAAAAACATGGGCTCTGTACATTTCTGGAACACTGTAATCCGCGAATATACCGGAGGAAAATATACCTACATGCCGGCGCACCCACAGGCAACGTACGACGATGGTTCCCTTGGAGATGTCTTCGTTTTTCAGTCTCCCCAAAAGGGGCTGCTGCCCTAACTTGCGGATCCAGAAAGGAAGGTTTAGTCCCAAATGGTCAAAGTATTAAAAGCTCTTGGCTGGTCCTTGCTTCTGACAGTCATGCTGCTGGGTGTTCCCAAGTTCGCAGGAACAGTCGCAGACGCAGTTAACACTGGAGCAATAGATCCCGACGGTGCCTTTTTGTGGCTCTCTGTCCATCATCTTGTCCAGGCCGCGGTTTTCCTGGTTTTCATCCTGGTCATCCGGCTGTTCAGCCCCTTAGATTTTGGACTGGACTGGGGCCGCAGGAAGATTGGCAGGCGCTATGTGTTGCGGTTCACATTGATCTTCAGCATGTATATGATCGGCTCCTTTGCCCTGATCCTGATAACGAAATCATTTCAACCGTTTCCCTTCCCCCTGACTGCGAAAAATATCATTGGTTATCTGGGGTTTCAGCTCTTGCTCACAGGACCTTCTGAGGAGCTGATCTTTAGGGCCTTTGCCATCACCATGCTCGGATTGGTTCTGAAAGGAAGGGTCTTTTCCGGCAAGGTCAGCACGGCCAACATCGTTGCTGCCGTGGTTTTCGGACTGGCCCACGTGAGGTTTTCCTTCGCCCCCTTCCAAGTCTCCTATTCCGCGATGCAGGTTCTTTACGCCGCTGGACTGGGCCTTTTCTACGGAGACTGTTACGAAAAAAGCGGCAGTGTACTCTATCCTATGATGATGCACAGTATCGGCAATGTGCTTTCGGTCACTGCCACCATCCTGCTCACAATCCTGGTACAGGGATGAAGGGCTGACTGCAGCAAAAAAGACCGGATTTCCGGTCTTTTTCGTGCACATAGCATTGTAAGATCCCTGTCTCTAGTGCGGCCTTTTGC